>NZ_JAQIBB010000098.1:0-11000 GCF_027920745.1 Gallibacterium faecale
CAGATCTAATTAGAAGTTATCAATTAAGGCGTTTAGTGTTGCACTTGGACGCATTGCTTTTTGTGCAAGTTCTGGATTTGGATGATAGTAGCCACCCATATCAACAGCATGACCTTGTGCATCATCTAACTCTGCCATAATAGCTTGTTCGTTTTCAGCTAAGGCAGCAGCTAAAGGTTTAAATTGCTGCGCAAGTTCACTATCTTTTTGTTGTTGGCTAAGTGCTTCTGCCCAATAACAAGCGAGGTAATAGTGACTACCACGATTATCAATTTGTTTGACTTTGCGAGCAGGTGATTTGCCATTCAATAATAATTTTTCAGTCGCAACATCAAGAGCATCTGCAATAATTTGGGCACGTTGATTGCCTTCACGTTGTGCTAAATGTTCAAGCGAAACAGCTAATGCTAAGAATTCACCTAAAGAATCCCAACGCAGGTGGTTTTCTTGTAAGAATTGTTGTACGTGCTTCGGTGCTGAGCCGCCAGCGCCTGTTTCAAACATACCACCGCCGTTCATTAATGGCACAATAGACAACATTTTTGCACTGGTTCCCAATTCTAAAATAGGGAATAAGTCAGTGAGATAATCACGTAATACATTACCTGTTACTGAAATAGTATCTTTACCCGCTTTTGCACGTTCAAGTGAAAGTTGGGTAGCTTCTACTGGAGAAAGAATATGTAATTCCACTTTGCTGGTATTAATCGTTGCAAGGGCTTTTTCAACTTTTTTCAAGACTTCACGATCGTGAGCACGATTCTTATCAAGCCAGAAAACAGCTGGAGTATCAGAAAGCTGTGCACGTTTTACAGCAAGTTTTACCCAGTCAGTCACTGGAGCATCTTTAGTTTGACACATACGCCAAATATCGCCAGCTTCAACAGTATGCTGCATTAGGACGTGATTATTTTGATCTAAAACTTTCACCACACCATCAGTAGCAATTTCAAAAGTCTTATCATGTGAACCATACTCTTCTGCTTTTTGTGCCATTAAGCCAACATTAGGTACACTACCCATTGTTTTTGGATCAAATGCACCATGTTGCTTACAGAATGCAATAGTTTGTGCATAGACGCCAGCGTAACTACTATCAGGAATGACTGCTTTGGTGTCTTGTAATTGACCTTGTGCATTCCACATTTTGCCAGAGCTACGAATCATTGCTGGCATAGAGGCATCAATAATTACATCACTTGGTACATGAAGATTGGTGATCCCTTTATCTGAATCAACCATTGCAAGAGCAGGACCATCCGCTAACGCTTGATCTACAGCACTGCGTACTTCAGTAGGGAGCTTATCTAAGTTCGCAATTAAATTACCTAACCCGTTATTAACATTAACACCCGCTTGATCAAGTAATGCACCATATTTTTCAAATACAGGTGCTAAAAAGGCTTTTACAGCGTGACCAAAAATGATGGGATCAGAAACTTTCATCATAGTGGCTTTCATATGTAAGGAAAATAGCACACCTTGTGCTTTTGCATCTGCAATCTCTTTAGTTAAGAAAGCAAGTAACGCTTTTTTGCTCATCATAGTAGCGTCAAGAATTTCACCTGCTTGTCCTTTTAAAGTTTTTAATAAGGTTTGTTTACCTTGTTTATCTTCTAGTACAACACGAATTTCGCCCGCTTGATCGAGCGTTACTGATTGTTCATTATGATAGAAATCACCAGAACTCATAGTAGCAACGTGTGTTTTTGAATCGGCAGCCCAAGCTCCCATACTGTGAGGAAACTGTTTAGCATAATTTTTAACTGCTTTTGGTGCACGTCTGTCAGAGTTACCTTCACGCAATACAGGGTTTACTGCACTCCCTTTAATTTTGTCATAACGCGCACGAATCTCTTGTTCTTCTTCAGTAGCAGGTGAATCAGGATAATTTGGCACAGCATAGCCATGAGCTTGTAATTCAGCAATAGCGGCTTTTAATTGAGGGATAGATGCACTGATATTTGGTAATTTAATAACATTGGCTTCTGGTTTAGTGACAAGTTCGCCTAATTGAGCAAGAGCATCTTCTACACGTTGATTTTCCTGTAAATAGTCAGGGAAATTCGCCACAATACGTCCAGCTAATGAAATATCACTAACAACCATCTCAATATTTGCCGGTTTTACGAATTTTTCAATAATGGGTAGGAATGATAGGGTGGCTAAAGCGGGAGCTTCATCTGTGTAGGTATAGATAATTTTACTCATAATCACCTCTCTGATTAACTATTAATAAGTATGTGTTGTTTGTTATTGACTTAATATTCATTAGAATATTTAAGGCTATTCCTACTGAAATAAGTTATTCCAGTTTGCTTGATAAATTTTAATAAAACGTTAAAAAATTTATATGTATTTGCTAAATTGCTGTCTATCTTATCATTTCATCATTAACTTTAAACCATAATCATAAAGATTTTTTAGCAAAGTTAATTTGTTTTCATCATTAGCATATTCAGCGGAAAGCTTTTCTAATTCAGCAATAAAGTTTTCACTATATTGTTCCAATTTGGCGCGACAATATTTTTGCCATTTCACCTGCTCAGCTCGAGAAAGGGTTTTATAAAAATGTCTTGCTCGATAGTGAAAAAGTAATTCAGGAATACGGGTATCTTGAAAACTTAAACCATGGTCAGCTAATTTTTCTGCAGGTAAGGTACGTAAAATTGCCAAATTGTTTTTATCTGAATAAGGATAAAATCCTGAATAAAGTGCAGTTTCAACATCGTCATATTGATTAGAGTATTCATCGAGATAAATTTGATGTACTTTTTCACGAATATCAGGTCTTTCTTTTAATTTAGCGAGATTATCTAGACAAAGTTGGCGATCGATACCGAGTCGCGTAGCAGTTTCAGGTAATAACGTTTTTGCAGGAGCTAAAATTGGACATTTATTAAGATGTACTAATTTTAATGGAACAGCTTTTTTACCTAGCTGTTCTAACTCTGTTTTCTTAGTATAAAGATTCTGCTTTAATATTTCTGCATCAAGCGTTAATAAGTCACTCAGATCGCTCGCAAGATCACAAAAGATTACCGCATTTTTATTAGTCGGGTGTGGTGCTAATGGTACCATCCAGCTGGTGTTGCCACGATAATTACCTAACATACCCGATACATGAACTAATGGTGTCATATTAATGTAATCAACAAGCTGTTCTAACTCTTTTTTACCTCGATTTTTAAAAAAGTAATCGAAAAGTTTTGGTTGTTTTTGCTTGATTAATTTTGCCATTTCAATCGTGGCATAAACATCGGACATGGCATCATGCGCATGACTATGTTCAATCTCATTCGCTTTAGTTAATAATTCTAAGCGAAAGCTAGGCATCCCTTCGTCATCATAGACCCAGTTAATCCCGTCTGGGCGTAAAGCATAAGTTGCTCGGACTAGATCAAGTAAATCCCAACGTGAATTGCCATGACTATAACTGTATTCATAAGGATCGATAAAATTACGATAAAAAGTATAACGTGTCATTTCATCATCAAAACGGATATTGTTATATCCCATAATACACGTATTGGGTTGGCTAAACTCTGCAAGGATTTTTTCGGCAAATTCGGGTTCGCTAATGCCTTGTTGATTACAAAGTTGTGGCGTGATTCCTGTTAATGCCACTGCCGCAGGGTGCGGTAGATAATCATCGGTCTGTTTACAATAAAGAATAATGGGGTCACCAATAATATTAAAATCTTGATCGGTACGGATACCAGCAAATTGAGCGGGGCGATCTCGGGCAGGGTCTACGCCAAAACTTTCGTAGTCATAAATAAAAAATGAGAAATCAGTCATATCTTGGATTGAATTTAAAAATACAAAAAAATTACATCATGATTATAGAGAATGATAACCGAGGATAAAACCTCAAATTTGAGGTTAATTTGCCAGAAATAAGACTGTTTTTAAACAAATTTACTAAATTTCTGTGATCTCCCGCTAATTTTAAACATTAGCTATTTGATTTATCTGTTAACTTGGATAAATATGTAGCCAGTACAGGGCGATCCTGCCGTTGTATATTTTTAATTAAGTTAAAAAATCCATTATTCGAGGTTATTATGGAAATCGGTGTAGTTAAGTGGTTTAACAATGCAAAAGGGTTCGGTTTTATTTCTGCTGAAGGTCAACAAGGCGATATTTTCGCACATTATTCTGTGATCGAAATGGATGGTTATCGTTCATTAAAAGCGGGACAAAAAGTACAGTTTGAAGCTGTCCATGGCGACAAAGGCTCACACGCAACAAAAATTGTGCCAATTGTTGAATAATTATATCGCAATTACTTTCTGTATTAATTTTGTTTGAATGAACAAAATTAGCCAATAAAAAAGATACACTGGGGTAGTGTATCTTTTTTAGTTTTAGGCATTGATCTTATTTTTTATTGTAATAACCTGCCATTGCTTGATAAACCGCAGTTTCATTTTTAATCAAATTATATTTTTGATTTAAAATAGAGATTTCAGAGGCTTTTTCAGTATTCGCCGCGGATAACCAATCTTTTAATTCTGAAACGCCTGCATTATAACGATCACGATAATATTGACTAATTCTCTTATCGTAGTTGTATTTATTTAATAGATTGTCATAACTACGTTGTGATTGTTGATAAGCAAAATAGAGAGCATCAATTTCATTTAATGCAGTAGTAATACTTTGTTCAAAACTTAAACGAGATGCTTCATAAGTTGCTTCGGAAATTTTGACGTTCCATTTAACAGTTTGCCAAGAGAGGAATGGTAGAGTAATCCCTAACGTACCTACTCCCATAGGATTGTCAGTCGCATTATTGACGGTAGAGCCTTTTGCTTGTAGTGTGCCAGCTAAGCTAATAGTTGGGAACCAACTCTTCTGCATTGCTTTGGCATCTTTAAAGGTGCTTTGTAAGCGATATTGAGCGGCACGAACATCAGGACGATTTGCAATAACTTCAACAGGAACGTTTAAATTTACCCCAGGCAATTTTACTTTTAATAAGTTTGGTAAAGCTAAATTGAGTGGTTCATTCGGTTTTAGATTTAATAAGTTATGCAGTGTTTGTTGTGCAGTTTTTTGTTGTGCTTGTAAATCAAGAAGTGTGTTGCGCGCTGTTAATACAGCTTGCATTGCTTGAGCACTACTTAATTGATCAATGACTCCGAAACGTTGTTTATTTTGCACCACCGTATTGATCTGATTGTAATAATTTACAGATTCTTCGGTGGCTTTAATCGCATCATTTAAATAAGCAAGACTATAATAGGTATCAATCACACTATTAATTAAGGCTAAACGAGCGGCGGCGAGATCTTCAACGGTTGCTTTATGTTCCCATTCAGCGGCATCAGCTGAATCAGCGAGTTTACGCCATAGATCAAGCGTATAACTAATACCAATTTGACCAGTATGTACAACAGTTGAATTACCCCCTTGTTTAATATTTTTACTGGCTGTGGATTCACTACCGCCACTAAATGTTGGTACTAAATCTGCACCCAATAAATTTGCTTTGTATAAAGCAACATTGACGGCAACAGCACTTTTCGCTAAATCAAGATTATTTTTTAATGCAAGATCGATTAACTGGTTGAGTTGAGGATCGTTATATAATTTCCACCACTCTTCATTAACATTAAATTGTGAAGTAGCAGAAATATATTGTTCAAAATTTTGTTGGCTTGCATTAAATGAATCATCAATATTAGCACAGCCAACGAGAATAGTGGACAAAAGTAATGCCGCAGTAATTTTATTAAACTTCTTCATAGTTATCCTTAAAAATATATCCTTAGAAAATAGATAAAAATGTTATAAAAATTATAGCAATTTTCCCCATTTTCGACCAGTAATCACATCTGAAATTATTCCTAATATAAGGTAATTTACTCTTGAGATAACGCTGTAATTGGGTTTAATTTGGCTGCATTTTGTGCAGGAACATAACCAAAAATAATCCCAATTAAGGTTGAACAGAGTACTGCGACAACAATCGAGAATGTAGAAAATAGCATTATAAAATCGGTCATAAATTGATTAAATAATACACCAATTATGCCAGATAAACAGATACCAATAATGCCTCCGACTAAACAGACTAATACCGCTTCGATGAGAAATTGCTGTAAGATATTATGCTGTTTGGCACCGATTGCCATTCTGACACCAATTTCTTTGGTTCTTTCTGTCACTGATACCAACATAATATTCATCACTCCAATCCCACCGACAATTAATGAAATTAACGCAATCGAAGAGATTAACAATTTCATTGTATTGGTGGTACTTTCTATGGTTTGTTTAATCGTATCTGTATTTAAAATAAAAAAGTCTTTTTTGCCATGACGACTTAATAGCAGGGCTGTTACATTTTTTTCGGCTGCTGCCGTAGTAATGCCTTCGGATACTTTTACTGTAATTGAACTGATTTTTTTCTCACCTGAGATTTTATTCATTGCAGTAGTATAAGGAATCCAAATATTTAAATTTTCACTATTAATGCCCATGACATTAGAAGTATTGACCACACCAATAATTTTTAATGGCTTTTTATTGATCATAATAATTTGCCCAAGCGGATTATTATCTTTAAATATTCGGCGTTGGGTATTTTGATCAATTACCGCAACAGATTGATTTAATTTCACATCTTGAGCGGTAAATAGGTTTCCAAGTGCAGATTGAATCCCTTTTACATTAAAATATTGTTCACTAACACCTCGCACTTGAGCGGTGAATGCACTATTGCGATAAGTCAATGTCCCACTTACCGAACTATTTGGTGTTACGCTTTCAATATAAGGCTGTTTCATCAACATTTCACTATCAGCAACAGTAAGATTTTGCATACTTTCCGCTCGCCGATCACCAAAACCTGTACCATTGAAGATATCCATCGTATTGGTGCCAAGTGAATTGATATTTTGTAAGACTTTTTGTTGTGAACCATTACCTAAGGCAACCACACATACAACTGAAGTTATTCCGATAATGATTCCAAGCATTGTTAATAAAGAACGCAATTTATGAGCGATAATCGCTTTAATCGACATATTAAGTGCTTCAATAAATTGATCACGATAAAAAGCAAAACCAGTATGATTATTTGCCTGACTAATCGGTCTATGTTGCAGATTATGATTGTTACGGTGATCTTGGATAATTTCCCCATCTTTAATTTCAATGATCCGGCTGGCAAATTTGGCGATATTAGGATCATGAGTAACTAAAATAATAGTGTGTCCTTCTTGGTGAAGTTGTTGCAAAATTTGCATTACCATTTCACCACTTTTCGAATCTAATGCACCAGTTGGTTCATCTGCGAGAATAATATCACCACCATTCATTAGTGCTCGAGCAATGCTGACCCGCTGTTGTTGCCCACCAGATAATTGATTGGGCTTATTTTCCATTTTATTGGCTAGACCTAATTTATCGAGTAATTGTGCAGCTCGAGTTAATCTTTCCTCTTTTGCCATTCCGGTATAAACGGCGGGTAATGCTACATTTTCTTGAGCATTTAATGTGGGTAATAAATTGTAGCGTTGAAAGATAAAACCAAAACGCTGTTGGCGTAATTCCGAGAGCTGATCTGCTGTTAGTGTAGCGGTTTCTTGTTCAGTAATTTTGTATGAACCACTCGTAGGTGTATCTAAACAACCA
This sequence comes from Gallibacterium faecale, assembly GCF_027920745.1. NCBI lineage: Bacteria > Pseudomonadati > Pseudomonadota > Gammaproteobacteria > Pasteurellales > Pasteurellaceae > Gallibacterium > Gallibacterium faecale. The sequence continues at coordinate 7,648 of NZ_JAQIBB010000098.1, forward strand.
ATAATGTTCATTAAAGTAGATTTACCAGATCCAGATGTCCCAATAATCGCAATAAAATCACCTTGCTGAATATCAAGATGAATGTTTTTTAGAATATGAACTCGGTTTTCACCCTCACCAAAAAATTTATTGAGGTTTTTGATTTCAATAATATTTTGCATAAAAACCTCATTACATCATTCTTGGTGCTCTAACTTTAACACTCGGTGCATCACTGCTTGAAGATTGGGAAACAATGACTTTTTCACCCTCAGTAAGTCCAGAAACAACCTCAGTATTAATGTCGTCATGTAAACCAGTCGTGATCGTTTTTTCCAGCACTTTACCATTTTCTAGAACTTGAACGATGGCTTGGTTGCCTTGCTTACGAATGGCTAAGGTTGGCACTGCTAATACATTTTGTTTTTCAGCAATGATAATAGTATTTTGTGTCGTCATACCAATTTGTAGCTTATGTTGTGAATTATTTACCAACACATTGGCATAATAATAAATTGCATTAGTATCACTCACAGATTCAGTATATTCATTGTCAGTCAGCGTGGTCATTGCAGGATCAACTGAATCAATTTTAGCGGTATAAATTTCATCTGGTTCAGCCAACGTTGAAAATTTGACGGTCATACCTGCTTGTATTTTGGTGATATCGCCTTCAGAAATTTCAGGCTTAATCAACATTGTATCTAAATCAGCCACTTGAATAATGGTTGGTGTTGTTTGATTTGCATTAACCGTTTGCCCTTCAGATACAGGAATAGAGATTACAGTACCATCTAAAGGAGAAGTAATTTTAGTGTAATTCAAATTTGTTGTTGCCGTATTTACTTCAATTTCAGCTTGTTTTACTTGAGCTTGAATTTGTGCCACGCTTGCTTTCGCAGTTTCTAAAGTATTTTGTGCAGTTTCGTAATCATTCAATGAGCTTGCTTGTTTTTTATATAATTTTGCCACTCGATCATAATTAGATTGCGCAATTCGATAAGCAGTTTCTGCAGCAGCAAGTTGGGCTTTATAAGAAGCTAATTGTGCAACAGCGGTATTCAGTGCGTTTTCCTGAGTAATCGAATCAAGTTGAGCAATTAATTCTCTTTTTTTCACTTGTTGTCCAAGTTTGACATAAATTTTTTCTACTTTACCAGATACTCTCGCCCCAACTTCAACACGTTTTGAGCTACGTACTGTGCCGGTAGCGACCACAGTTTGTTGTAGATCCATTTTTTTTACAGTTTCAGTGAAGTATGAGGTTTGAGGTTGGTTATCGTGTGTAAAATAATAAAAGAGCCCAGCAATAATAAAAACAATGGCAAGGCTCCAAATAAATTTTTTCTTTAATGTCATAAATTGATCCTTTCAACAAACAAGGATTTTTTCTACTAAATGAACATTCATTCATTTTATAGAAAGATCATCTTGTAAACAAATACTATTTTGGGAATTGAAGATCAGATTATTGGTAAAAGGAGAGTATGATGATGCTATTTTGCGAATAATCTGACTGGAATTTACCAATGCAGAATAATGAAGATTAAAAGTTAGAAGAAAATTAGTATTTACTAAACCTTCGGTTTGGTGTTATTTGCTAAAAAGTGTAAAATGCGAAAATTATTTTGCGTAAACTCAACTTGAGGAAATTATGAGTCATACAGAAACGACTGAGATAAAACCAACAAATTTTATTCGTCAAATTATTGACGAAGATCTTGCACAAGGTAAACATCAATCTGTGCATACTCGCTTCCCACCAGAGCCAAACGGCTATTTACATATTGGTCATGCAAAATCTATCTGCTTAAACTTTGGTATTGCTGAAGATTATCAGGGGAAATGTAATTTACGTTTTGATGATACCAACCCAGTAAAAGAAGATATGAGCTATGTGGAGTCAATTAAACAAGATGTAGAGTGGCTTGGCTTTACTTGGGATGGACAACCGCGTTATGCATCAGATTATTTTGATCAACTTTATGGCTATGCGATTGAACTAATTAAAAAAGGATTAGCATATGTTGATGAACTTTCACCAGAAGAGATGCGTGAATATCGTGGAACATTAACAGAGCCAGGTAAAAATAGTCCATATCGTGATCGTTCGGTAGAAGAAAACTTAGCATTATTTGAAAAAATGAAGAATGGTGAGTTTGCTGAAGGTAAAGCAGCATTACGTGCCAAAATTGATATGGCATCACCATTTATTGTAATGCGTGATCCTGTTCTATATCGCATTAAATTTGCCCATCATCATCAAACAGGCGATAAATGGTGTATTTATCCAATGTATGATTTTACGCACTGTATTTCAGATGCGATCGAACGTATTACCCATTCACTCTGTACATTAGAATTCCAAGATAATCGCCGTTTATATGATTGGGTATTAGAAAATATTTCAATTGAACGTCCGTTACCACATCAATATGAGTTTTCTCGTTTGAATTTAGAAAGTACCTTAACGTCTAAACGTAAGTTATTACAGTTAGTGAATGAAGGTATTGTTGATGGTTGGAATGATCCACGGATGCCAACAATTTCAGGCTTACGTCGTCGTGGTTATACGCCAGAATCTATTCGTGAGTTCTGTCGCCGTATAGGTGTCACAAAACAAGATAATGTGGTGGAGTATAGTGCTTTAGAAGCTTGTATTCGTGAAGATTTAAATACTAATGCACCACGTGCGATGGCGGTGATTAATCCTTTACGGATTGTGATCGAGAATTTTAATGGTGAAGAGTTATTAACTGCACCAAACCATCCAAATCGTGAAGAGCTTGGAACACGAACTTTACCATTCACTAAAGAGATCTATATTGATCAAGCAGATTTCCGTGAAGAAGCAAATAAACATTACAAACGTCTTGTGTTAGGTAAAGAAGTACGTTTACGTAATGCGTATGTGATTAAAGCAGAGCGCGTTGAGAAAGATGAGCAAGGCAATATCACCACCGTATATTGTACTTATGATCCTGATACATTAGGGAAAAATCCAGCAGATGGACGCAAAGTAAAAGGGGTTATTCATTGGGTATCAGCGACACATAATCATCCAGCTGAATTCCGTTTATATGATCGCTTATTTACTGTATCAAATCCAAGTGCGGCGGAAGATATTCATCAAGTGCTTAATCCAGATTCACTTGTGGTGAAACACGGTTTTGTTGAACAAAGTTTAAGTGCGGCGGAAGCAGAAAAATCTTACCAATTTGAACGTGAAGGTTATTTCTGTGCAGATAGTAAAGATAGCCACCCAGAACATTTAGTGTTTAACTTAACGGTTTCATTAAAAGAGAGTGTAGTCGTTTAAAGCGATTTTTAGATTGATTGAGAAGGCTATTTGTCTTAGACAAATAGCCTTTTGT
>NZ_JAQIBB010000099.1:0-10781 GCF_027920745.1 Gallibacterium faecale
AAAATACCTCGCCACAGCGAGGTATTTTTGACAATTTAACTAAGAAGCTAATTCTTCACCTATTTTGCTAATGCCATTGCCAATAAAGTAATTGGATGTAAACAAGTACGACTGGTTGACATATCAATTTGCCATTTACAGGTTTCACAATCTGAAATCACATAATCAAAATTTCCCGCTTCAATTTGTTGGAATAAGCTATTTCCAATAGCTTGCGAAGTTTCATAGTTTTCTGATTTGAATCCATACGTTCCCGCAATACCGCAACATTGTGAATTTAACATGACTAATTCCAAGCCTGGAATTTTTCTTAATAACTCAATGGTATAAGGTACCCAGCCAGCTTTTTCCATATGGCACGCTGTATGATACGCCACTCGTAATGGCAATGGTTTTAGCGGTAACGTTTTCTCACCACTTTCCAATAATTTATAAATATAACGAGTGACTAAATTAATATGTCCTTTTACTTTGCTGTTATCTTTACCAAGAATATGTTCATATTCATCTTTTAAAGTCAACGTACAACTTGAAGATGTTCCAACAATTTCCAGACTTTTTTCGGCTACGACTTTCTCTAATTGTTGAATATTGAACTCTGCTTGACTCATCGCTTTTTGTGGAAAACCATTTACCATCAAAGGCAAACCACAACATTTTTCTTTTTCTAACAAGACAACACCAATATCCATCGCATTAAAGACTTTAATCAACTCTTTGCCTAATTCAGGATTATTATAATTCACATAACAGCCGTGATAATACGCAACTTTATCACGGTATAAACTCTGGCGTTCTGCTGCATTCTTCTTATACCAATTACGGAAACTACCGAATGAATATTTTGGTAAGCTACGGCGTTGATCGACTTTTAGTGTTTTATCTAATAAGAAACGTGTCGCCTTTAAGCCAGTAATCGTATTAACAATTGGGGCAAATGGCGTATTCATTGTTCCCATTAAATCGGTGTTACTTAGGATTGCATCTCTAAGTTTTTGGATCTTACTTTTCCCTTTGCCTTTACCGTAATGATCTCTTGCTCGAACGATAATATCCCCTATTTTCACGCCAGATGGGCAGGCTATTTCACAACGCTTACAATTAGTACAATATTTAAGTGCTTCATCATAAAGCATTGGATTTTTTAACCGCAAACGTTCTCCATCAGGTCCAGCTTGTTTTGGTCCCGGATAAGCAGGGTTATTACGAGATACAGGGCAAACTGCCGTACACGCTGTACATTTAATACAACTCTCAAACGTTGAATCATGATAAGGTTGTTGATGAGTCTGTTCAGCTTGAGCGATTAATTGTTGTAAATTCATTGCTTGCCTCCCGCTAAAATATAATCAACGACATTAAAGGCTGTGGCAATAGATACCCCTGAACCACAGCCATCATGTAAGCCACTAAAGCCTCCAATCACCGCGCCTACTGCAAATAAATTCGGTACAACCTGTCCATCTTTCATCACTTGGCAATGTGTATTAATTTTCACCCCATAATGTTGATAAGGTTGTGCATCAGCAAATCGGTGTTTTGTCCACTGTAAACGTTCGCTATCTGCAATCAAATCTAAGTCAAAGATTGGCTCAATAATTTTTTCAAATTTCGCCACCAATCCATTACTAAAAAAACTGCCTGACGCCAAAATGTAGTTTTCTGCACTCAATGGAATTTCTTCATGTAATGCCGTATGGACTTGAACGACCTTACCTTGTGCAAAATCACCACGTAATACGGTATCTCCATTCATTAACACACCACCTAAACGCTGAAATTCACGCCGTAATTTATAATGTTGACGTAAACCTAACAAAGAAGGCGGTAATGTAGGTAGCTCAAACAGTGCCAATCCTGTTGCTTGTTTTAATTGCATAAAAAAGTTTTCATCATCTAGACCAAAACAGGCTGGTAAAAAGATTGCTTTGGCTGTACCCGCAACTTGCTTAATTTCTTGTACTAACTCATTAAAGTTGAGTTTATGTTCTAATGCTTGCGAAATATTAATACTCCGGAATTCTCTTGCATTGGTACGTAAATGATCTAACTCTGGAATATGTAAAAAAGTGTGCTTAATTTCACAATCTGCAAATTGCGGTAATGTTTTTAAATTGGCTTCTACTAAATGCGGTTGAAAATCATGGAATCCTTCAATCCCTAGAATCATCAACGATTGATAGGGGAATTTTTCTCCTGACATCGGCACTGTCGGTACATGAGTTGGCGATAGCCATGCGGGTTGTAATGATCCCAATGGAGTTACTCGATAATGATTTTGTTTGATATCACCTACTAAACTAAGTTGTAACTGTTGTGCTAATTGTTGGAAATCATTTGCATAGGCTAAAACATTATCTTTGCCAATCAAACTATAAGGATGATGTTCATTTTGTTCTGCTAATTGTGTTAATCCTGCTTTTAAATCTGTGACTTGTTGATCAGCACAATAACTTAATAAATCTAATGAACCTGAAGAAAAATCTATCGCACTTTGTCCAGCACTCACAATTGCACAATGCTTGCCTTGTTGTTGTAATTTGATACCACAAAGCAACCCTGCTAATCCGCCACCAATAATAAGAGTATCAAAATTCATTTTTATCTGTCCCTTCGTCTGTTGCCTGTGTATTCACTTGTTTTAACCCTAGTAAGCTAAAATAAATCCAGCTACTAAATTCAGCTTCACGAATTGCATCGCCCCACGCAATCGGTTCAATACCTTTCCAACGTTCTTCCAGGAAAGAAGAGAGTTGTGTAGTAGAACGTCTTGCTGAAATCACATTAAAACGACTCATTAGCCCAGCTGCTCGACAAGCACACAATTCACCTTGACAAGTTCCCATCCCCACACGAGTACGACGACGTAAATCAACCAAATTATTCACATTCAATTCTTCAACGGCATAACGGACTTCACCCGCAGTGACCATCTCACATTCACACACTAAACTACGATCTAAACGTTGTTCTGCTAATAAACGATCTGCTCTTGCACCATGTCGATAGATTGCAGAAATACGAATTGGATTAGGAATAGATACAATACGTTGATGTGTTTCAGTTGCAGTTTCTTGTGAACCTGGGAGGGGTTGGCTCGCTGTTTTACACGCTGCTTGATGATTTAATTTTTTACAAATTAAATCCGTTGCCCATTCCGCCATTAAACGATAAGTCATTAACTTACCGCCTGTAATGGTAATAAAACCTTTTAAGCCATCACGTTCTTCATGATCTAATAACACAATTCCTCGGCTCACGTTTCGTCCTGATGGATCATCATCACTAGCAACTAATGGGCGTACCCCTGCATAAGCACGTAATACCCGAGTATGACGTAAAGCGGGAGCAAGCTTTTCACCTTCGGTAAACAATACATCCACTTCTTGTGGTGTCACCACCATATTGTCAATTTGATCATAAGGAATACGATCAGAAGTCGTTCCAATAACACAAATCGTATCACCTGGTACTAAAATATCTGCGTTAGCTGGTTTACGGCAGCGATTAATCACTAAATTATTAATCCGATGTCCCATAATTAATAGCGAACCTTTCGCTGGGAACATTTTGATCTTTAAATCAGCATATTCTGCTATGCCTTGCCCCCAAATCCCACCAGCATTAACGACTAATGGTGCATAAAAACGACCAGTTACTTTGCGTTTATGATCAAACGCTTCGACACCAATAACACGATCCCCTTCGCGCAATAATTTCACTACTTCATGATAGGTTAAAATAGTTGCGCCATTCTCTTTCGCATCTAACATATTTGCCGCAGTTAAACGGAACGGATCAACTGTACCATCAGGCACTACCACCGCGCCAATCAAAGATGGATTGACTGAGGGTTCTAATCGTTTTGCTAATTCTGGTTCAATTTGAATCGCATCAATCCCCGCCTTTTCACAACTCTCAATAAATGTTTTTTGATAAGCCAGATCATCTTCAGGCAATGTAATGAAAAGTCCTTTTGTATCTTCTACACAGTGGCGAGCAATCTGTTTTAAGATCATATTTTCTTTAATACACTCTTCCGCAGATTCATGATCATTAACAGCATATCTTGCCCCACTATGTAATAATCCGTGATTTCGCCCAGTCGCACCCGTTGCGATATCACGTCTTTCCAGCAAAATACAACGAAGTCCTCTTAACGCACAATCTCGAGCAATCCCTTCACCTGTCGCCCCACCACCAATAATAATCACATCTGTTTCCCAATGTGGCGTGGTTGAATTTAGCTGCTGATTTGTCATATTTGAAGCCTCCAACACACAATAAAATAGGATAAATTATTCCAATACGAAAATTTAGAGATATTTTAACCCAAAAAGAAAATAAAAAATCAAAATTTGATTGAAAAAGAACAAATATGCAAGCCAGATCACACTTTTTTATAAATTGAAGAGAAAATAAGGTAGAGTAACGTACAAAAAGAATAAGAAAGCTAAATTTTAAGGTAAATAATTCATCTCATTTTTTAAAAATAGATAACTTATTTTCGTGCTCGCTCAAAACTACCTTACTAGATTAAAATCGCATAAAAATTACTCTACCCATTAAGACGTAATTAACATAAAACAATATTTTTCCTTCATACAAAAAACGAGTAAATATAACTTTTATCTAAGAAAATTCTTAAAATTAACTGCCATAAATCTAAAATCACGCTATAATAATGCGCTTTTGTAATACCTCGTTTTGTGTGCGGCTAACAAAAATATTTTTACTACCAAGAATATTTTTGCTAGTCGCAAACGGGTCATTACAAATCAAATCACCTTTATTTTTAACTATTTTTATGAGGAAAAAATTGTGACTCCATTTGTGAAACAATTTAAATATGGTCAACATACCGTTACATTAGAAACAGGAGCAATTGCTCGTCAAGCAACCGCTGCTGTAATGGCAAGTATGGATGATACCAGCGTATTCGTAACCGTGGTTGCGAAAAAAGATGTAAAAGAAGGACAAGATTTCTTCCCATTAACTGTAAACTATCAAGAACGTAGCTATGCTGCTGGTCGTATTCCTGGTGGTTTCTTCAAACGTGAAGGTCGCCCTTCAGAAGGTGAAACTTTAATTGCACGTTTAATTGATCGTCCTATTCGTCCACTCTTCCCTGAAGGATTCTTAAATGAAATCCAAATTATTGCTACTGTTGTTTCAGTAAATCCACAAATTAGTCCTGATTTAGTGGCAATGATTGGTGCATCTGCTGCATTATCATTATCTGGTGTGCCATTCAATGGACCAATTGGTGCGGCTCGTGTTGGATTTATTAATGATCAATTTGTATTAAATCCAACCATGTCAGAACAAAAACAAAGCCGTTTAGATTTAGTGGTAGCAGGAACTGACAAAGCCGTATTAATGGTTGAATCAGAAGCAGATATTTTGACTGAAGAGCAAATGTTAGCCGCCGTTGTATTCGGTCATCAACAACAACAAGTTGTAATTGAAGCAATTAAAGAATTTACAGCAGAAGCAGGCAAACCTCGTTGGGATTGGCAAGCACCTGCCAAAAATGAAATACTCATCAACCGTATTAAAGAACTTTCTGAAGCACGCTTAGGCGAAGCTTATCGCATCACCGAGAAACAAGCTCGTTATGAACAAATTGATGCTATTAAAGCAGATGTTTGTGCCACAATTCTTGCTGAAAATAGTGAAGATGAAACCATCACTGAAGGCAAAATTATTGACATTATCCACGAATTAGAAAGCCGTGTAGTACGTAGCCGTATTTTAGCAGGCGAACCACGTATTGATGGTCGTACAGTGGATACTGTTCGTGCATTAGATATTTGCACTGGTGTTTTACCACGCACTCATGGTTCAGCGATCTTTACCCGTGGTGAAACTCAAGCATTAGCAATTACTACTCTTGGTACAGAAAGAGATGCGCAAATCATTGATGAATTAACGGGTGAAAGAGCCGATCATTTCTTATTCCACTACAATTTCCCTCCATATTCAGTAGGGGAAACTGGTTTAATCGGTTCACCAAAACGTCGTGAGATTGGTCATGGTCGTTTAGCAAAACGTGGTGTTGCAGCTGTAATGCCAACCCTTGCAGAATTCCCTTATGTTGTTCGTGTTGTATCTGAAATTACTGAATCTAATGGTTCATCTTCAATGGCTTCTGTTTGTGGTGCATCATTATCATTAATGGATGCTGGTGTTCCAATCAAAGCTGCTGTTGCTGGTATTGCTATGGGACTTGTAAAAGAAGAAGATAAATTTGTAGTTTTATCTGATATTCTTGGCGATGAAGATCACCTTGGTGATATGGATTTCAAAGTAGCAGGTACACGTACTGGGGTAACTGCATTACAAATGGATATCAAGATTGAAGGTATTACACCAGAAATTATGCAAATCGCATTAAACCAAGCGAAAAGTGCAAGAATGCATATTCTAAATGTGATGGAGCAAGCAATCCAAACACCTCGAGCTGATATTTCTGATTTCGCACCGCGTATTCATACGATGAAAATCGATCCGAAGAAGATTAAAGATGTAATCGGTAAAGGTGGTGCTGTAATTCGTAGTCTTACTGAAGAAACTGGTACCTCAATCGATATCGATGATGATGGTACAGTGAAGATTGCCGCAACCGATAACAACGCAGCGAAAGCAGTAATGGCGAAAATTGAAGATATTGTTGCTGAAGTCGAAGTAAATAAAATTTATCAAGGTAAAGTAACTCGTATCGTCGATTTTGGTGCATTTGTTAGTGTATTAGGCAATAAAGAAGGATTAGTCCACATTTCACAAATTTCTGAAGAACGTGTAGAAAAAGTCACTGATTATCTACAAGTTGGTCAAGAAGTCACAGTGAAAGTCGTTGAGATTGATCGTCAAGGTCGTATCCGTTTAACAATGAAAGATTTACAACCTACGAATAATAATTCATCTGCTCAAGATGATGAAAACGTGATTGAAGAATCTTCCGCGGATGCATAATTAAGCAATGACGAATAACACCGTGATGCCTATCACGGTGTTTTTGCCAGTGATGTTGAGCTTAGTGCTAATTTAAAGGCAGTATCATGTGTCAGTTGCAGAAAAGAGTTTGTTCATTTTTATATTTTCCTTTTTTCTCCCTATGGTTATTTATTGCAGGTTGTAGTAGTTCACCATTAAGTGTATTAGGGACAGATTCACAACTTATCTTTTCAGATACCAAACCACAGGAACATCTCGATCAAGAAGTTGTGATTGCCAAACTCAGCCAAGTTTTGCAATTAGAAAAAATGACGAGAGAAGATCGTGCCGCTTTCTATTTTGAACGTGGGGTATTGTACGATAGTCTTGGTCTTTGGACGTTATCTCGTTTCGATTTTTCACAAGCGATTCAGCTCAAACCTAAAATGGCAGATGCTTATAATTACTTAGGGATTTATGCCCTAATTGAAGGGGATTATGATGCTGCTATTGATTACTTCAATGCAGTGTTAACACTCGATCCTCATTATAGTTATGCTTTCTTTAATCGAGGTTTAAGTTTCTACTATTCTAATCGTTATACTGAAGCAGAAGATGACTTTCTTACCTTTTATCAGGAAGAAACCGATAATCCTTATCGGGTATTATGGTTATATTTCAATGAGATAAAACAGAATCCAAATCAAGCACTTGCATTACTTAAACAACGTTCTAGTAAATTATCGAATCAATATTGGGGAACAAATATCGTCCAATATTATCTCGATGAAATCTCACTTACTGAATTACGTGAACGAATGAAACAGTATGCAAATAAATCATCTTCACAATATGCAGAAGTATTAACTGAAACCTATTTCTACTTGGCAAAACAACAATTAATGTTACACAACAAGCAAGATGCCATCACATTATTTAAGTTGGCGATGGTTAATCAAGTGTATAGCTTTGTAGAATATCGTTTTGCCCTCTTAGAATTATTGCGATTAAGCGAAACAAAAGTTCGACCACAGAGTCAACCATAACAATAACATTTATTAAAAATAATTTTTATACTTTCGGTATTTACATGACAGAACAAACTTTAACTTTTGCAGACCTTGGTCTGCCTGAAACACTTTTATCTGCAATTTCAGATTTAGGATTTATTAATCCGTCCCCAATCCAACAAGCTTGTATTCCTCATCTATTAAATGGTGAGGATGTATTAGGTATGGCACAAACTGGTAGTGGAAAAACTGCTGCTTTTGCCTTACCGCTATTAACCCATATTGAGATAGATAAAAAATATCCACAATTATTAGTGATGGCACCTACACGTGAATTAGCAATCCAAGTTGCTGATGCTTGTGAACAATTTGCCAAAAATTTAAAAGGTATCAACATTGTTACTGTTTACGGCGGACAACGTTATGACATTCAACTTCGTGCTTTAAAGCAAGGTGCCCAAGTCGTAGTTGGTACCCCAGGAAGAATCTTAGATCATATTCGTCGTAAAACATTAGATCTTAGTGCATTAAAAGCGATTGTATTAGATGAAGCCGATGAAATGCTACGTATGGGCTTTATTGAAGATGTAGAAACTGTTATGGCTGAATTACCAGAACAGCATCAAACCGCATTATTTTCTGCAACTATGCCAGAACCTATTCGCCGTATTACGCGTCGTTTTATGCGTAATCCGCAAGAAATCAAAATTCAATCTACCCAACAAACTGCGCCAGATATTACCCAATCTTATTGGCTAGTAAATGGTTTCAAAAAGGGTGAAGCATTGATTCGTTTTCTTGAAGTAGAAGAGTTCGATGCGGCAATCATTTTCGCACGCACTAAAAGTGCAACCTTAGAAATCACAGAGTTATTAGAAAGAAATAATTTCCGTTGTGCTGCACTGAATGGTGATATGACACAACAACTACGTGAACAGACCCTCGATAAATTACGTAACGGACGTTTAGATATCTTAGTAGCTACTGATGTTGCTGCACGTGGTATTGATATTGAACGTATTAGCCTGGTGGTAAATTACGATATTCCGCTTGATCCCGAATCTTATGTTCACCGTATTGGACGTACCGGGCGTGCAGGGCGTGCAGGGCGTGCCTTACTATTTGTTGAACCAAGAGAAAGACGACATTTACGTAATATTGAACGTTTAATGAAGAAAACCGTTGATGAAACTCAAGTACCAAACCATGAACAGTTACAAAATGTTAGACGTGAAAAATTTAGACAAAAAATTACAGCACAACTTGAACATCATGATCTTGAGCTTTATCGCAGCTTACTAGAAGATATTTTTGCAGCAGATCAATCTCAAGAAGATATTGCAGCTGCAATGATGATGCTATTACAAGGTAAACAAAAACTTATTCTACCGCCTGATCCAGAAATTAAACCATTACGCAGAGAAAAAGAGCGCCGTGAAAATCCTCGTTCTGCTGAACGCCGTGGTGCAAGAAATAATATGCCAATGGATGTTTATCGTATTGAAGTTGGACGTGCAGATGGAGTTGAAGTAGGGCATATTGTAGGCGCTATTGCTAATGAAGGGAATTTAAGCAGTCGTTATATTGGTCATATTAAATTATATGAACATCACGCAACTGTTGAATTACCTATTGAAATGCCGAAAGGATTATTGCAACATTTCCAACGTACTTATGTCGTTGGTAAACCAATGAAAATGTCCTTACTTGAAGCAGCTCAAGTAGAGTTTGAAGATAAAAAACACGCTTCACGCAATAAGAAACAGCGTGATCGTGATAATGATGCCTTTAGCAAAAAATCCTCTCGTTCAGGAAAAGAACGAAAATTTAAAGAGAATCGCAAAAAATTTGCTAATCGTTAACTCTCAACTAGGGCTTGGACTAAATACAAGCCCTATTTTACATCTCTAAGGAGAAACTATGCCTACATTAAATAAAGTAACTCAATTAGCCACATCATTACCCACTTACCGTGTTATCGAAATCTCTGGCATAGATAGCCAAACTTTCTTACAGGGGCAATTAACCTGTGATGTTACCAAAATGGCAGATAATAGTTCTACTTTAGCCGCTCATTGTGATCCTAAAGGAAAAATGATCTCATTATTTCGTTTAATTAAATTTTCTGCTCAACAATTTTGGTTTATTTTTGAAGAAAGCTTATTACCAACTGCTTTAGAACAATTAAAAAAATACGCCGTATTTTCAAAAGTCACCTTTAGTGAAAAATCTTTATCTTTATATGCATTTACACCTGATACCTTACCTAACGAATGGCAATATGATGGAGAAATTTACCAAACTGAATCCGATACTTTAGTTCATATTGATGCAGAAGAGCAAAATTACTACATTCTTCTTACCACAAAAACATTGGATTTCACGGCTGCTCTAGAAAAATGGAAAGCTCTCAATATCATTAATGGACAACCATTATTTAATGGCAAAGTCCAAGGTGAATTTATTCCTCAAGCATTAAATTTACAGCATTTAGAACGAGCCATCTCTTTTACAAAAGGATGTTATATCGGTCAGGAAACAATTGCTCGGGCAAAATATCGTGGAGCCAATAAACTGGCAATGTTTACCTTATTAAGCCAAGCAAACGAAGATGTTGAAATCGGTTCTAGTGTTGAGATGAACTTAGAAAATGGCTGGCGTCGTACAGGAACAATTATCAACTTTACTCAATATCAACAACATACTTTACTGCAAGTTGTATTAAATAAAGAAATTTCTCCAGACACATTATTTAGACTTGCTGAAAATGGAGCAACCTATCAAGCTTTAGCAAATAAATTTGTTGAAGAATAAATACATACTTATAAAAAAAAG
>NZ_JAQIBB010000100.1:0-10618 GCF_027920745.1 Gallibacterium faecale
ATCATATTGATAATTTGAAATGAGCTTACTTAACGTTTCGGCAACTTCTTCAACACGCCCAGGCGACAACATAAAAAACGGCAACTTTGCCTTTTCTAACGTTTTAAATTTTGATTTTTCTGCTGTAATGCGGTTTTTAATACGTCTGATTGTGTTATCACGTTTAATTTGTGCTTTTTGTTGTTCGCTTAATTGTTCTCGTTGTGTATCTGTGAGCTCATCTGATTCTGCGAGTTCTTCTTCTCTACGTGATAACCCAACTTCTAACATATCGACCCACGCCACATCAAAATCATAACGTTGCATAACCATATCTAAACGGTTTAGTAAAATTTCTCTGATTGCTTCGTTTGCGTGCTTACGTTGTTTGTTGCCAAATTTAAAAGCGATTGAGCCATCATCTTTTACTGACTTGTATTCTCTAATGTAGATTTTTCGGAAGTGTTCGCGTTGTTGTTGGCGAGGTAATTTTGATAACCATTGCTCGACTAAATCATAGTCGTGCGGATTAATGGCAAAGAGTTCTAATTGTGCTGCGGTTGGTGTTGGATCTGGCAACTTTCTCTGCTTCTCGTTCGGTTCGCTTATGTTCGGCACATATTGCGCTTCATAATCAAACCGTTGCTCCTGTTGCCATTCCATCATGTTTAAAATTCCTGTAATCTTATTCGTTCATCATTCAGTTGTTGGGTAATATTGTTGATTGCGTTAAAACAGTTGAGTGGTGTACCGTCTGTTTGCTTTAATTCGCTTTGCATTAAGTCAATCAGCAATTCATCAAATCTTTTAAACTCTTGTACTTTTCCCTTTTCCCAAAATCCCCATTTGGGCGATAACTGATAAACTGTTTTGCTATATCCGTCTTGTGTTTTCGTGATACTGATACGATCTACACCGTCAATAAAAATAACTTCGCTCATTGCAATACCCTCTTTCTTTGATCTAGTAATTTGATTAGTGCTTTCATTTCTGCAGCTGCACGTCTTGCACGAGCTGCACTATTTGATAGTTTTACTCTTGATTGATGCGGTCTTGTTTTGCATAACCCTAACGCACCGATTGCGCTTTCACTCAAGTAATACACTGCTGCTTCTGCGTTTTTGCGATTAATGCGATCTAGATTTAAATATCTCATTGCTGCACCTCAATTTCGTTAAATTCTTTTAGTAACAACCCTTTCGGGAATTTATTACGTAGTACGGATATTTCTTTTAGCGCTTTGCCGATTCGTCTTTGTTCATCTTCGGTAAAATCGCTTAAACGTGGTGAATAAGGTAAATCTGCAATCGCCGTTAAAATCTCTTTTTCTCTTACTGTGAGATGATCGAAAGTTCGCTCTACACGATATTTTGATTCACCCAACGTTTTATAAGCTTTCTCACACCATTCAGCAGCTGCTTGATTTATTACGATTGCTTGCATTTGTTGCTCCGTTTGCTAATATCTCTGTTAATTTTTGTACTAATAATGAGATTTCTTGATATGACCCATTCGATCCCAGATAATCAAAAATCGCTTGAAGTGCGAGTTGCTCAAATGGAACTGCAGTTAGCACTCCAGGAGCGTGTGCTTTCCGCTCTGTTGATTGCACTTGCTGAACATCATCATGACGTACTTGATTCTGTTGAGAATGAGCTACACGCTCTTTTAGATGAACAAACGTCTGATGAATTAAAAGATGTGTTTCATGTTTTTTTACGTCGTTTAGTTGAATCTTCTCGTTAATCATTTCTCTCACCTCTTTTTATTAGATTCTTTCTGCGTTAGCTTCGGCTAGCGCTTGTTTTGTTAAAGCAACCATATTGATTAGCGCTTTTTGCTGTGCACTCTTACGTTTCATTGTTGGTATTAACCCCGCACTAATCTTCTTTTTTATTGTTTCGATATTCATTCCCGATCTGCGTGAAAATTCCTTTATCGTTAAATACGGCACATCTATAACAATTTGAGTCATTCGTCCCCCTTACTTTCTAAAAAGCTATCAATGAGTTTCGTTAATCTGTTTTGTAATGTGGCTTCTGATATATGCACGACTTGATATTGTTTTGTTGCTTTCGTTAAGATAAGTAACCGAATTAACTCACTGACTAAATTTGTTGTCACTTCATCTAACGCATCCACTAAAGGAGCAAATAATGCAACCTGACGATATGGAGAGATTTCACCCAGCAACGGCAGACCAACTGAGCAAACAGCTGACACCAGATCAGGAAAAAATAAACGGGGTTCATCCAAATAACGTTTATTGCTTGATTGAGTGTTTTTGCCAGTGTTTGCTGACAAATCCTCATTCATTGCATCTTTCTGATAGTACAATTCAGCAACTATACAAATTAGCGATTGCCAAGAATCTTTTTCGTGCTGCTGATTTTGCTTCTGAAATTCGCCGTTTAACGGCTGTATTGAACAGCTATAACCGTTTCGAACAAGCTGACCAACTCGTCGAGCTTGCACTTGCAATCGATCCAATGCTTGAACGGGATATACCGTTAAATCAGAAAATTCGTAACGCCCGTTCTGCTCGTTTAGCAAACAACCCTTATTATCAGCGGAAGAATGATTATTCTGATGATGACGAGCCGTTCTAGCACCATTTAAAATCATACCAACCCCCTCGCTTTCATTCCCTCTAGCAAGATGTTTCTTGCTAGTTGAGCCATTTTTCTTTGTTCTTCGTCTGCAACTTTCGCCAAAATCTGATAAACCTCTTTTGAAATACTTACGGTAATATGCGCAGACTTTTGTGCTTGTTTGTTCATGCAGTCGCCTCTCTTTGTTTGATGCCCTCTAAGATAAACGTTAAGCCCATATTGGTTACGCTACGGTATTCGCTTTCGGCAATTTGCTTTAGTTTCTCAAGCTGTTCATCTGTTAAGTAAATTTGTACTTTTGTCCGCCCTGCTTGTTGTTGCTTTTCTTGCATATAGCACCCCTCTATGCTTTGTGATATGATTTCTAAATGAATTAAAAAGAGTTATTTTAACCTCACTTTATGGTTAAATTTGACCATAAGATAATACAATGGTCATTTTTAACTTGCAATACATTTCTTATGGTCAATTTTATGAAAAATGAATTTAAGGGCGGAAAAGAAGTTATCGATAGGCTTCAAAAAGCATATGGATTTACTAAAAGAAAAGACTTTGGCGAGTATTTAAATATTTCGCCAAATACTTTCAGTTCTTGGGTTAAACGTGATTTTTTCCCTGCCGATTTAATCGCTCGCTGTCATCTAGAAACAGGTGCAAGAATGGAATATTTATGCTTCGGTGAAGAGCCTATTTTTAACGAAATTAGCGATATGAAATTTTTTCATAGAATACGCTTAGAAAATGGAAAAGTTTTCAAGTTACCATCAACCGCTTTCATGCTTCCACATTTGCCAAAGGGGACTAACCCAGATACCACGCTGTGTGCCGTTGAAGAAAACAAGACTTATTTTATTAATACGCAATACGGCGATTTAGTTGATGGCGATTATTTTGTTACGGTCGAAAATTCACATTTAATTCGCTATTTAACCATTCTTCCATGTGGGAAAGTGCGAGTTGATGGCGGTAAATTTTCGTTTGAAGCCAATGTTTCAGATATTGAAATTGTTGGGAAAGTTATCTTAAAAATGGAGAAAGAGTGATGAAATACACATCTATTGCTTTTTTCATTGTAGTTATTATTCATTTTGCATCTAGCATACTTTTTACACCACTACCGCCAAAACTTTTATTTATTATATTTTTAATATTAATTCCTATTCTTTATTTATTAAATAAAAAGTATAACTTATTTGATAAAGCTAACTCTTTAAAACAAGTTAATTATGATCACAATGAATACAAGAATAAAAATATTAATATTTCCACTATTACTTTCAGCTATAAAGATGCAGAAGGCTTTTTAACCAAACGAACAGTTGATATTTACTCAATTGATGATCCTTATATTCAAGGTTTTTGTCATCTTAGAAATGAAGAGCGAACTTTTATTATTGATAGAATTGTTGGTAATGTTATCTATCAAGGAAAATCTTTATCTGTTCAAGAATGGTTAGATTTAGCTAATGTACGAATAAAAAGAAAACTAAAAAATACTAAGTTAAATGTTTGCTTCACAGGCTTTACCGAAAATCAACTAAGCAATCTTACAAAAATAGCAAATGAAAAAAATTTCAATGTTCGTAAAACTATAACGGATAGTTTGCATTTCTTAGTTGTAGGAAATAATGATATAGCAGATCATAAAAAAATAAAAAAAGCAGATGATGAACTTGTTCTAATACTTACTGAACAACAGTTTTATCATATGTTAGAAACTGGTGAAATTCCTACTCCTGAATAAAAGTATCTATGGGCGTTCGCAAAGATAACAGTAAAAGCGGTAAATGGCTTGCCGAATTTTATAAAGACGGCAAACGAATTCGCAAATGGTTTTTGACCAAAGGCGAAGCTAGTCGCTTTTATCGTTTAAATGCGAATAAAGATGAACAGATTGATGATAGCGAAGTTATTAATAATCAACCCGCTGAAACCCTATCTTTTTTCGTGCAGCAGTGGTATGAGTTGCACGGACAAACACTGAAAGACGGTGAAAACCGTTTGCAAAAGCTGCTTAATTTATGCCGTTATTTGGGCGACCCATTAGCTAACTCTTTTACAACAGAAGACTTTGCAGAATATCGCCAGCTTCGGTTAGCGGGTAAATTTTCGCAAAACCCGAAACGCCCACCGACACAAGCCACAATTAATCGAGAACACTCTTATTTAAGAGCAGTTTTCAACGAATTAAAATATCTTGGCAAATGGAAAAAAGAAAATCCGTTAGCTGGTATCCGACAATTTAAGGAAAAAGATGCGGGCGTAACTTATCTAAAAGCACCGCAAATTAAACGCCTTTTAGAAGAGTGCGACCGATCTCGCAATCCTGATCTTAAATATATCGTTAGAATTTGTTTAGCCACAGGAGCTCGTTGGAGCGAAGCGGAAAAACTAGAAGATTATCAGTTGATGCCGTTTAAAGTGACTTACATCAACACGAAAAGCAATAAGAATCGTACTGTGCCGATTTCACCCGAGCTTTATAATATGCTCCCGATTAAAAAAGGTCGTATTTTTGGTGATGCTTACGAATCATTTGCTGATGCGTTGGAACGGGCAAAAATCAAATTGCCTAAAGGGCAACGCACGCACGTTTTACGCCACACTTTCGCAAGCCACTTTATGATGAACGGGGGTAATATTTTAGTATTAAAAGACATCTTGGGGCATTCAACGCTTAACATGACAATGCGTTATGCTCATTTTGCCCCTGATTATTTAGATACGGCTCGTTCGTTAAACCCATTAAACGGCATCTAAATTTTATCTATTTTTGCCCTTAAATTTATGTCTATTTTTAGTGGCTGTTTTACTTGTATTTCCTCGTATTTACCTACTTTTTGCCATTTATAAGCCATTGTTTATAAATAAGTTATTGATTTTATTAAATTATATAAGTTTTTTAAAATCCCTCGCCTTTCGAGGCGTGCCAGTTCAAGTCTGGCTTCGGGCACCATTAAAATTTGATAAAAAAATATGCGGGAATAGCTCAGTTGGTAGAGCACGACCTTGCCAAGGTCGGGGTCGCGAGTTCGAGCCTCGTTTCCCGCTCCAAACTGCCCGGGTGGTGGAATCGGTAGACACAAGAGATTTAAAATCTCTCGCCTTTCGGGGCGTGCCAGTTCAAGTCTGGCTTCGGGCACCATTGATAATAAAGATTGTGATTTTTTCTTTGTTTTAACTATTTCTTAATTCTTTATATCACTCATTAATATTATTTTGGCGTGTTAGCAAAGCGGTTATGCACTGGATTGCAAATCCATGTAGATCGGTTCAACTCCGGTACACGCCTCCATTATCTAATAATAAACCATTGATTTTAATACAAATATAATAATTTATTCTTAAATTACCCACTAAATCACCTACCAATTATTTTATATAAATAAGATAGGCATAATTACTCCTTAAAATCGTTCGGATATTGTCGTCTTAGCACTTCGCTTTGATACGATTCTTTGCAGTGATTTTTATTGCAAAATAGCGTATTAATTAGCGTATAAAAAAAGACCCACCGATTTTTTGGTGAGTCTTTTAGTTTTGTGTTGCGATAACATCGACTACTTATCGTTTCATCCGCATAGCCACCAGCTAATGTATTAGCAAGTTGGTCTAGTGCTATCAGTATTTGTTTAATCTGCATATCTCCGCTCCCAACCTGCTGTATAGTCATACTCAAGCGGTTTATCCGATTGCATCATTGCCACTTTATGGCGCTCAGCATTGACGTGGTCAGCATTTTCAGCTCGTACCATTTCTGCGAAGATTTTAGCAAGCAAGTCTGGCGTCATCTCAACAAAATCATTTTCAAAGGTTTTCCAAGATATAGAACCTAATTTGTCTATAACTTGGGATAACCCTAAATATTTTGTCTTTTCTTCTTCGCCTGTCTGAAACCACTTATCTACACTCACTATATATACACCGCCTAGACTACGATTGTATCTATATTCTTTGATACGTTCCCACACTTCAGCTTGCTGTATCGCTAATAGTTCTGCTTGTTTTTCTTCACTGATAATCCATTCTGTGCCGTTCCATGTATGATATTCGCTTGGAGCATAGGGAATCAAAATAGGATTACCGTCTGAGTCTGCTGAACGTTGCCCGCAGCCATTAATAATGGCTCTAAAAGTGGCTTCATCTACCAACTTACAGTTCTTTCTATCTATATTATAATTATCTATTAAATCAGCTGGATAAAATAGATATGTATTTTTATCGAAAAAATAATGAATTATCATTCTCCAATTGCTATTACTTTCAATGATGTTTGATAACGTCCCCACACGTGTGTGTTATTGTAAAAGAGATCTAAATCGAAATTATCAGCCCCGCCACACGTTTGTGAATTAACTGCTAAAATGATACGAGAAAACGGAATCGGAAAAGCTAATTTATTACTTTCCCTAATATTTGAATTAGCTTGTACCCACTGCATTAGCAAACCATTTGGCAATCTAGTATACCCAGCTACACCCCCAATTGAGCTATTAAAATCTTCTTTTAATAACATAGTCCCAGTTTTTTTGGGTAATCCAATCATCGCAGTATTACTTGCTGCGCCATCTAAACGATAAATAATATTACCCATTGATGTTGCTGAATGAGAATTCACTTCAAGCATTAATTTGTAATTACTGCTATTCTTTAATGATACACTAGAGTAATCCCCTGCATTAATAATTAAATTCCCAGACATCGTATCGCCCGATTTTGATACTGTGTCCTCTTTAAAAGCAATTTCCCCGTTTTTTCTTGGTATGTTAATAACAATAATATTACTTTCTGAATAATTAATATCTCCTTGTCTGAGTATAATATTACCAATACTTCTACTATCAGCCGGATTTACCTCTAACAGCATAAATTGGTTTGAGCTATTAGCTAATACTAATTTAGAGTAATCCCCTGCATTAATAATTAAATTCCCAGACATCGTATCGCCTGATTTTGATACACGAGTATTTGCATTGTCATTTGCTGTTTTAACAGCTTTTGGTGTTGCAAATGTCTTAGTTGATGTGCTTGTTACACTGCTATCAAAAACGGGTTTATTAATAATACTGCCCCAATATACAGGCAGATTATATCTAGAGGACAAAGCAACCCATTTCGCACCCGTATACTTTTCAAAAATCTTGCTAGTATCATTCCATCGCTTTGCTCCGATTGGTATATTTTGATTATTCCCATCATTCCAAGTTGCCGTTGCGTTAATCGCTTGATGTAATTCGTCAACAAAATTAATGTAATTACTATCCACTGTCGGTTTTTTATAATCCGCCATATTTATACTCCTTTCACTACCCAGCCAACATTACCGCTCGCTCGATTGCCATTTTTATCAAACAAAAACACGTAAAACCCCGTTGGATACGGCTCATCTTTAAAATTACTCACTGCAAACATTGGTACTGTTGCTTGCGGTGTCAGTACTGGTAATCCCGCATCAATAAATGGCACACTAAAATCTACCCATGTGCCGTTTACATCGTTTTTATTTGCATAAACAGTTCCGCCATCTGTTTTGAGTTTTTGATCGAGCTTGATATTAATATCATCAATAATTACTGGTTCGTTTGCGGCAGTAATTGTGATTCTAAATTTCAAATATCTAAACTTCGTTTCATAGATTGATGCTTCTGTATGCTCTCGCCATTCTTCTGTTTCCGCTCCTCTTACTGCAATGTAATACGCTATCTTATAAGCACCACTACTTATCACTTTTGGTGTAATCGTGATTTTACTGGACGCTAAAATCGTGCCGTAGTCGATTGTTTCTTCATAACTACCAGATTGCTCAGTTGGTTGTAGATACAAAGGATATCCGGCATTAACCTGAGATTGTGGACTTGTAAATCCGTTAATCTCATAGTGTTGTCGCCAAGTTTGCGTCGTGTTGATTGGTAAATAGAGATTGTTATCGATAGTGCGTGCATTACTAAATGTACCGCCGTACTCGCTGTTGTAGTTATATTTCAGGATGTAATCAGGTGGCTCACTGACATTTGCGAGTATAAATTGCTCAACGGCACGATTACCTGCACTGTCAACCGCTCGCACCCAGTATTTGTAACGACCCGCTTTAGTTTCGAATTGCGGAAATGCTAAGCCATCAATACGAGTCAGTAATTCAGCAGTCGCAAAATCATCACCTTTATAGAGTTCGTAATACACAATCGGTAATGATGTACGCGCATTTGTCCATTTCAACATTACATAGTTATCAATAACTTGCTGTGAGATTTGCACGAAATTTGGTGGATAAATCACTAATTCAGCGTTTGCTGCTTCACTTCGATTACCGCCTAAGTCAATCGCTGTCACGGAATATTGTGCATTGCCTGAATAATCCGCCTTAAACTTAAACGATGTGCTTTTTACAGTTGCGATGACTTGGTTATTTCGTCTAACTTCATACATCTCCGTAGCAAATGAATTGTGAATTACTTCTGACCATGTCAGCAATACTTCCTCGCCTACAATTTCAGCCGTTAATTCTGGTACGTTACCTGAGTTAATCGCCACATCAATAAACTGAGGACTTATCGACCGTACATTTGATGAATCAACCGCCACCACCCAGAAACGATGTGTACCACTTGTGATAAAACCAGCATTAAGCTCATTCGCTTTCACTTTTGCGACTAATGTTGATACTTCGAATGATTGCCCTGTTCTCACTTCATAGTGGTCTAAGTCGATATCCGGCACCATATCCCATCTAACAAAACAGCCCTCTTGCGATAAGACATAACTATCAAACCCCATCACATCATTGGGTGGTCTAAGTTTACCAATAGGACTGTAGCTATATGTAGTTGTCGCTTTTGTCCACGTACCTAGCACGTTCGCGGTATCAATTTTAATTTGATAGTTACCTTTGTCTTTAACATTCGGAATTTCAATCGTACTATCGTTAGTAATTGGTAATGTTACCCAGTTGCCGTTACCCTCACGATAACTTAATTGATAGCGTGATGTAGTGCTTGTTGCAGGTGCGTAACTCACAACAATGCGTGTTAGTACAGTATTTCCAAGACCTTTATATATCTCATCAGTAATAACGACATCTCTTACCCCTGTATTAAGCGTAAGATTACTTGTATCTCGTTCTCTAAAAGCCCAATCTCTCTCAATATAGTTATACTTTGACGGATTGTGATCCACTGCACTAATTGTAAATGTGCTATCGCTATTTTCGGCAATAGCAACTACCCTATAAAGTTCAGGTAATAAATCCGCTTTCGAGATAATCCATGTGCTACCAGGGGCGATTGAACTAAATGTACTATTAACAGTAACGCGTGAAACGGTACCTCGTGTATTAATATTACGTTGTTCAAGGTTGCCATTATTATTAATCAGACAAAGAATATAATTTTTTCCGCTTTCTAATGTAATCTCTGTATCTAACAATATTGTTGATGTTGTTGAACCCTCTTTAACACGTCCGCCCATCCGTTCACCTGCTCGATGAACATCAGATACTTGGATAATGTCACCAGGCATTGGAATAACGCCGTCCTGACCAACGCTAAACGTTACTACCTCGCTTTCATGTTGTTCGGTGAATAACAACCATTTCCCTACACGCCTTGCTTGCCCTCTTGACGTACAACCAAACGCGACCACTTCTGTTTCTGATACATAGCCCATTTTGACAATCGCTTCTGCATCTTCTACATACTCAACAGCTTGTTTGAACATATTATTCGGGTCATTCCATGTAACGAGTGCAACATTATGTCTAGTTTTGATATTGCTTCCTGCTCGTGTAAATGTGCCGTTAACCACGTTGGTATTGTTAAACTGGTAAACTGGGTCTTTCGGTGCATCTTGTACTAAAGCAAGCGTGCCGCTCGCCCAGTAACTCATCGCACGAAACGCTGAAGCGAGGTCTTTTAATAATTTATAGGCTTCTTCTCTTGTTTGAAGATATACATTACAGGTAAAGCGAGGTTCCCTACCGCCAAAACCATCAGGGACTAATTCATCGCAATATCGGGCAATTTGATATAAAG
>NZ_JAQIBB010000101.1:0-66959 GCF_027920745.1 Gallibacterium faecale
CTGCGCTAGCTTTTTTATTGATACAGAGCAATTAACCTTTTAATTCGTTAGATAGGCAAGGTTGTAATTTAGTGAGAATTTGTTTGGTAATACGAGGCGCACCAGCAACGATATTACCAGAAGTTAAATAGTTATGACCACCAACGAAGTCGGTTACTAGACCGCCGGCTTCACGGACAATTAAATCACCAGCAGCGCAATCCCATGGCTTAATACCAATTTCAAAATAACCATCAACACGGCCAGCAGCTACATAGCAAAGATCAAGAGCCGCAGAACCTGTACGACGGAAGTCAGCACACTCTTCAATCAATGTTGTAATCATATTGATATGCACTGGAACATGGCGTTTAACTTTAAATGGGAAACCTGTTGCTAATACCGCCCCGGTTAATTCATTACGACCTTCTAAGCGTAAACGGTATTCATTCAATTTTGCGCCTTCACCACGCACTGCAGTAAAGAGTTCATTACGGATAGGATCATAAACTACACCTACTTCGGTGCGACCTTTTACACGAACAGCAATAGAAATAGAGAAATGGGGTAAACCTTTGACAAAGTTAGTCGTACCATCTAGTGGATCAATGATCCATTGTACATTACTTTGTTTACCTTCTATGGCACCACTTTCTTCACCAATAATTGTATGATCAGGATAAGATTTGCGAATAATTTCGATGATTGCCGCCTCAGAAGCTTTATCGATATTGGTCACATAATCATTTGTTGATTTTTCACTTGTTTGGATTTCATCTCGGCGTTCAAAGCCTTTAGCAACGATGTTGCCTGCTTTTCGTACTGCACGAATAGCGATATTTAACATTGGATTCATTATTTTCTCCACCAGATTTTAAAGAACAGTTTTAGCTATGAATTAAAATGGTGTGCATTATAGGGAAAGTTAATTCAAATTGCGAGTAATTTCATCACAACTGGAAACGTGTTAAAATTTGCCATCATTTTTTGCTATTACAGAAGAGTATGTCGTTAGACCAAATCAAAATTGTTCTTGTAGAAACATCACACCCAGGGAATATTGGATCTGCTGCTAGAGCGATGAAAACTATGGGCTTATCACAGTTATATTTAGTTTCTCCTAAAGTGTTACCCAATGAAGAATCAATTGCATTATCCGCAGGATCAGCAGATGTTGTAGAAAATGCACATATTGTTTCCTCCTTTGATGAAGCCGTCGCTGATTGTTCATTGATTATTGGGACCAGTGCAAGAGCAAGACATTTGAGCACAACCGCGATTACACCTCGTCATTGTGGCGAAAAAGCGATAGCACATCTTCATACAGGAAAAGTAGCAATAGTTTTTGGTCGTGAACGAATTGGCCTGACTAATGAAGAACTTTTAAAATGTCATTACCATTTAAATATTCCAGCCAATCCGGAATATTCATCTCTTAATTTAGCGATGGCAGTACAGCTAGTCAGTTATGAAATTCGAATGGCTTATCTGCAAGCGCAATTACCGGAAGGTGTAGAACCTGCGAAAGTGACCGCAGCAGAAGGCGTTGTCGCTGAAGAGTTAGAGTATTTTTTCCAAAAAACTGAGAAAGTCTATCAGGAACTTGGTTTTATTCAGAATAGTGCAGTGATGAAAAAATTACGCCGCCTCTATTTACGCACGGCTATTCAGCGTAATGAATTAAATATCTTGCAAGGTATGCTTACAGCAGTAGAACGCTTAATCACAAAAGATAGAAATTAACGATAATTAAAAACGGTATTATAGAAAGAATAATACTTGACTGTTTTAGTAGGTTATGTGAGAATTTTCCCCGTTTGAAACAAGGTTAGGGAATTCACGATGAAACTTACTTCAAAAGGGCGTTATGCAGTAACTGCTATTTTAGATATTGCATTAAATGCAGAAGATGGTCCTGTTACTTTATCGGATATTTCTGAACGTCAAAAAATATCACTTTCTTATTTAGAACAACTCTTTGCCAAATTACGTCGCCATGGTCTTGTGAAAAGTACACGTGGTCCCGGTGGCGGTTACCAATTAGGTTATCGCTGCGAAGAGATTTCTATCGGTATGATTATTTCTGCTGTGAATGAAAATGTTCAAGCGACTAAATGCCGTAGTAAAGGTAACTGCCAAGATGGGGTGCAATGTTTAACCCATTCTTTATGGCAAAAGTTAAGTGATCGTATCGAAGAATTTCTCAATGAAATTACTGTCGCTGAATTGGTTAGCTCTCAACAAGAAAAAATGCAAAAGCGTTATCGTGCAGAAATCAGCGTACAGCAACGTCTAGAACATACAGAAAGTTAAGAAACAACTTCTTAATGAATTATTGGAGTGAATAATGAAACTACCTATTTATTTAGACTATGCCGCAACTTGTCCAGTTGACGAACGTGTTGCTAAAAAAATGATGGAATATTTAACCGTAGATGGCACATTCGGTAACCCAGCATCACGCTCGCATAAATTTGGCTGGCAAGCAGAAGAAGCGGTAGATGTTGCACGTAATCATATCGCTGATTTAATTGGTGCAGATTCACGTGAAATTGTATTTACTTCTGGAGCAACAGAGTCAGATAACTTAGCGATTAAAGGTGCAGCACATTTCTATCAAACCAAAGGTAAACATATTATTACCTGCAAAACAGAACATAAAGCAGTATTAGATACGTGTCGCCAATTAGAACGTGAAGGTTTTGAAGTAACTTATCTTTCACCAAAATCAGACGGTTTAATTGATCTTGAAGAATTAAAAGCTGCAATGCGTGACGATACGATTTTAGTTTCTATTATGCACGTGAATAATGAAATCGGTGTGATCCAAGATATTGCTGCAATTGGTGAATTATGTCGTGAACGTAAGATTATTTTCCACGTAGATGCAACCCAATCTGTGGGAAAATTACCAATTGATTTATCGACTTTAAAAGTGGATTTAATGTCAATGTCAGGTCACAAACTCTACGGACCAAAAGGAATCGGTGCATTATATGTTCGCCGTAAACCACGTGTACGTTTAGAAGCAATTATCCACGGTGGTGGTCATGAAAGAGGAATGCGTTCAGGTACATTACCAGTGCATCAAATCGTTGGTATGGGTGAAGCCTATCGTATCTGCAAGGAAGAAATGGCTACTGAAATGCCTCGCTTAACCGCATTGCGTGATCGTTTATATAACGGATTAAAAGATATTGAAGAAGTCTATGTAAATGGTTCAATGGAACACCGTGTTGGCACAAATTTAAATATGAGTTTCAACTATGTAGAAGGTGAATCATTAATGATGTCATTACGTGATATTGCGGTTTCATCAGGTTCAGCCTGTACTTCTGCAAGTTTAGAGCCTTCCTATGTGTTACGTGCATTAGGTTTAAATGATGAATTAGCACATAGCTCAATTCGTTTTACGATTGGACGTTATACCACAGAAGAAGAGATCGATTATACGATTGAATTAGTGAAGAAAGCGGTAGCGAAATTGCGCGAACTTTCTCCATTATGGGATATGTATAAAGAGGGTGTTGATTTTAGCACCGTTGAATGGTCAGCACATTAATTAGGAGTGAATTATGGCTTACAGTGAAAAAGTTATTGATCATTATGAAAACCCACGTAATGTCGGATCATTCGATAAAAAAGATCCGACTGTTGGGAGTGGCATGGTTGGTGCACCAGCTTGTGGCGACGTAATGCAGCTACAAATTAAAGTAAATGATAGCGGTATTATTGAAGATGCTAAGTTTAAAACTTATGGTTGTGGTTCAGCGATTGCTTCTAGCTCATTAATTACAGAATGGGTAAAAGGTAAATCATTAGATGAAGCACAAGCGATTAAAAATAGCGATATTGCCGCAGAATTAGAGTTACCACCAGTAAAAGTTCACTGCTCAATTCTTGCAGAAGACGCAATCAAAGCAGCAATCGCCGACTATAAAGCGAAAAACGTTAAATAATCTTTTAGGTGTTATCTATGGATAACACCTTTCCCATTTTAGGAGTAAAACATGGCAATTTCATTAACCGAAAGTGCGGCACAACGAGTCAGAGATTTTCTTGCCAATCGTGGAAAAGGAATTGGTTTACGTTTAGGGATCAAAACATCAGGCTGTTCAGGACTAGCATATGTTCTAGAATTTGTTGATGTATTAAATGAAGATGATCAAGTCTTTGAAGATAACGGGGTAAAAATTATTGTTGATAACAAGAGCCTTGTTTATTTAGATGGTACTCAATTAGATTTTGTCAAAGAAGGTCTAAATGAAGGGTTTAAATTTACCAACCCGAATGTAAAAGATCAATGTGGTTGTGGAGAAAGTTTCCACGTTTAATCCCTTATCATTATTTATACTATTATGTTTAATCCATTTGAATTGTTTGCGTTGCCAGTAAGTTTCCAACTCGATCTGACACAATTATCACAACAGTATTTGCAATTACAAAAGCAACTTCACCCAGATAATTTTTCTACCGCAACAGAACAACAACAACGCTTAGCCTTGCAGAAATCAACGCAAGTTAATGATGCTTATCAGATATTAAAGGATCCGATCTTACGTGCGGAAGCGATTTTAAGTTTAGCATTACAAAAGCCAGTAGAAAGCGAAAATACAACGCATGATCTTGAATTTTTAATGCAACAAATGGAATTACGTGAACAATTAGAACAAGCGGAACAGCAGCAAGATGAAGTTTTGCTTGAAACATTATTGGCACAAGCAAAAGAGAGCTATCAAGAAAATTTAGCCAGTTTAACTGATAAAATTGAACAACAAGACTGGGTTGGCACTAAACAAATGATAGATCGTTTGAAGTTTATTCAAAAATTACAACAAGAAATAGAACGTTTAGAAGAAAAGTTATTTGATTTTTAATTGTGGGAAAATAAGGTAATGGCATTATTACAAATTGCAGAACCGGGGCAAAGTGCAGCACCTCACCAAGCTAGATTAGCCGTAGGTATTGATCTCGGTACAACCAATTCTTTGGTCGCCACCGTTCGTAGCGGTAAGGCAGATATTTTACTCGATGAACAAGAAAGAGCTTTGATTCCTTCTGTTGTTTATTATGGTGATGATCAATTAGAGGTGGGTAATGAAGCTAAAGCCTATGCAGGACAAGATCCGCATAATACGATTATTTCTGTAAAACGTTTAATGGGACGTAGTTTAGCGGATGTGCAAACGCGTTATCCGAATTTACCTTATACTTTCCAAGCAAGTGAAAATGGGTTGCCATTATTAGTAACCAAACAAGGTACCCGAAGCCCAGTTGAAGTGTCGGCGGATATTTTACGCCGTTTAAATCGTTTAGCTGAACAGCGTTTAGGTGGTGAATTGGTTGGTTGTGTTATTACCGTGCCCGCTTATTTTGATGATGCGCAGCGTCAAGGCACAAAAGACGCAGCACGCCTAGCTGGTTTAAATGTATTACGTTTATTGAATGAACCGACTGCTGCTGCGATTGCTTATGGTTTAGATAGTGGACAAGAAGGTGTCATTGCAGTTTACGATTTAGGTGGCGGTACATTCGACATTTCTATTTTACGCCTCAGTAAAGGGGTGTTTGAAGTGTTAGCAACAGGTGGTGATACTGCATTAGGCGGTGATGATTTTGACCACTTATTAGCAGATTATTTAGCTACTCAAGCGCAATTCACTGCAAAAACTGACCAAGAAAAACGTCAATTATTAGATCTTGCTACCCAAGTTAAGATTCAGCTTTCTGCGGCAGAGTCAGTAACAGTAACTGTCAATCAACAAGCAGTCACTGTTGAACGTGCAGTATTTAATCAATTAATCCAACCATTAGTGAAACGTACCCTACTAGCTTGCCGTCGTGCGTTGAAAGATGCTGGGGTGTCTGTTGAAGAAGTGATTGAAACTGTGATGGTGGGCGGTTCTACTCGCGTGCCATTTGTGCGTGAACAAGTTGCAGAATTTTTTGGTAAACAGCCATTAACCTCAATTGATCCTGATAAAGTTGTGGCATTAGGCGCTGCAATTCAAGCGGATATTTTAGCGGGCAATAAACCAGATAGTGAGATGTTATTATTGGATGTCATTCCATTATCATTAGGGATTGAAACCATGGGCGGATTAGTTGAAAAAATTATTCCTCGTAACACCACTATCCCTGTGGCAAGAGCACAAGAGTTCACTACATTTAAAGATGGTCAAACCGCAATGTCAGTACATATCGTGCAAGGTGAACGTGAGTTAGTGCAAGATTGTCGTTCATTAGCACGTTTTAGCCTCAAAGGAATTCCACCTATGGTAGCTGGAGCTGCACATGTACGCGTAACTTATCAAGTCGATGCAGACGGATTATTAAGTGTGACTGCAATGGAAAAATCAACTGGTGTACATTCATCAATCCAAGTTAAACCATCTTATGGCTTAACCGATGAAGAGATCACTCAAATGATCAAATCTTCACACGAAAATGCTAAAGCGGATTTGCAGGCACGTGAATTAGCTGAACAACGTGTTGAAGCCGCTCGCGTACTAGAAAATGTCTATAGTGCTTTAGCCGAAGATGCTGCATTACTCAATGAACAAGAACTTGCTGGAATAAAGGCTGCTTTACAAACCTTAGAAGCACTAATTAAAGAAGAGGATAGCCAACGTATTGCACAAGGTATTAAACAGTTAGATCAAGCAACACGTGAATTCGCAGCGAGAAGAATGGATAGTTCAATTAAACAAGCATTAGCAGGTCAATCTGTTGATCAATTTACTGAATAATAAGAAGGAAAATAACAAATGCCAAAAATTGTATTTCTGCCAAATCAAGAACATTGTCCAGAAGGTATGGTAGTTGATGCCAATACAGGTGAAACGATTTTAGATGCGGCATTGCGTTCTGGGATTGAAATTGAACACGCTTGTGAAAAGTCTTGTGCTTGTACAACTTGTCATGTGATTGTGCGAGAAGGGTTTGATTCGCTTAATGATAGCTCTGATTTAGAAGATGATATGTTAGATAAAGCATGGGGACTTGAAGTAGATAGCCGCTTAAGTTGCCAAGCAGTAGTAGGCGATGAAGATTTAGTGGTTGAAATTCCACGTTACACCATTAACCACGCGAAAGAGGAGCACTAAGATGAAATGGCAAGATGCACAACAAATTGGTGAAGCATTGTATGAGCGTTTTCCAGATCTGGATCCTCGTACTGTTCGGTTTACTGATATGCACCGTTGGATTTGTGAATTAGATGAGTTTGACGATGACCCAGAAAAATCAAATGAACGTATTCTAGAAGCGATTTTTCTCTGTTGGTTAGATGAGTTTGAATAAAGCTAATTATTTGGAATATAAAAAAGAGGGAATTTATCCCTCTTTTTTAATGCTTAAACCGAAAATGATGGTGACGTCCAAAGAGGAAATGAAGAATTTCTTTTCCTGACACAGTTAAGATAATCGCGGACAAAATCAGAATAATGCCAAGGAAAATACGTGCTGTCATTTGTTCGTTAAAAATTAAAACGCCAACTAATAAGGCGGTAATTGGTTCTAAGGCTCCAATAATAGACGCGGTGGTTGGTCCAATCATCTGAATTGAATGATTCATTAACACCAAAGAAATAATAGTAGTAAATACTGATAATCCTAGTACATTGAATAATAGCGTTGGTGAGAAATCCGTTGGTAAGGTTGCACCAAAATCAAGACGTGCTAAAAAGACAAAAGCGCCAAAAAACAGCCCATAAAAAGTGAGTTTGATGACAGGAATATTGTGTAATGGAGAACGTTCTACCGCAATAATATAAATTGCATAAGTTAGTGCGGAAATAAACACAAGCAAGACACCAAGCGGATTTAAACTTGTGCCATTATCATTTTGATAAAGCAATGAAACACCAAAAATGACCAATGTAATTGCTAACATCGTTAATAAGTTTAAACGTTCATGAAAAAATAGCACCATAATCAACGCGACTAATAGTGGATAAATAAAGAGTATGGTTGAAGCTATTCCCGCCTCTATCAGTTGATAACTGACAAATAATGTGAGTGAAGAAGCTGCAAAAATTACACCAACTAATAAGAGAGTAAGAAATTCTTTATTATTTAAGGCAAAAGAGATTTTTTGTTGGTACATAATCACTGCCAGAATAGCGCTTGCGACACTAAAACGATAGAACAGTACTGCATCTGGTGTTAAACCGATTTGATATAGAGGTAGGGTGAATAAGGGGTTTAGCCCGTAGAAAAATGCAGCGGTACAACCGAATATTAGCCCTTTAGCTAATTGTTTAGGAATCATTATCAAATAGTATGATATCAATGAAATAAAGGTGCTTTATTATAGGACTCAAGAATTATTATTCAATAGGAAGAAAGGAAGTTGGCTCGTTATTTTTTAGTTACTGATTTAACGAGCCATATTTAAAGATTAGCTCACCATAAAACAGGCGATTTTTGTTCCATCAGGATAGGTTTTTAATTCAGGTTGTTGCTCACGACATTTATCAGTTGCAAATTGACAACGAGCATTAAATGCACAACCTTTCGGTGGATTTAACGGACTTGGTAATTCACCGGTTAATTTAATCCGTTCACGTCTTAATTCAGGCGATAATCTTGGGGTCGCTGATAATAATGCTTTCGTATAAGGATGACGAGGATTACTAAAAATTTGTTCGGTCGTGCCTTGTTCTACACAACGTCCAAGATACATCACCATCACTTCATCAGAAATATGCTCAACCACAGACAGATCATGAGAAATAAAGATATAAGAAAGCCCTAACGTTTCTTGTAATTCCATCATCAAATTTAGCACTTGTGCCCGTACAGACACATCTAATGCAGAAACAGGTTCATCGGCAACCACGATATCTGGGTTCAGCATTAAGCCACGAGCGATTGCAATCCGTTGTCGTTGTCCACCAGAGAACATATGTGGATAGCGATCATAAAACTCTGGGCGTAAGCCAACTTTTTCCATAATGGCTAATACGGCTGCTTTACGTTCTTCTTTGCTTAAATTGGTGTTAATTTTTAATGGTTCTTCTAAAATTGTGCCAATTTTTTTACGCGGATTGAGTGATGCATATGGATTTTGGAAAACAATTTGAATTTTCTGACGGCGTAATTTAACGGTTTCATTATCTTTTTCTAAGAAATTCTTTCCTTGATAATAAAGCTCACCTTCAGTTGGCGATTCAATCATTGTTAGTAAACGCCCTAATGTGGATTTACCACATCCTGATTCACCTACCACCGCTAACGTTTTGCCTCGTTCCAATTTAAAAGAAACGCCATCCAGAGCTTTCACATATTGAACAGGGGCAAACATTCCTTTTTTAACAGGATAATATTTCTTTAAGTCAATCGCCTCGAGTAAAGGAGTATCTGTAGGCGATTGTTGTGTAATAATAGCTTCAGACATGTTGTGGATTTCCTTCTGCATTTAATGGCGTATGACATTTCACTTGGCGGTTACCAATTTGTTGTAATACAGGTTCAGTTTGGCGACATTCATCTGTTGCATACGGACATCTTGGATTCAATAAACATCCTTGTGGACGATCATATTTACCCGGAACCACACCTGGTAAGGATTCCAAGCGAGATTTTCCAGTAGCGAATTCTGGTAATGAACGTAACAAGGCTTGGGTATAAGGGTGTTTTGGTTCACGGAAAATATCTTCTGCTAACCCTTCTTCCACAACCTGTCCTGCATACATCACGATAATGCGATGAGCAGATTCAGCAACTAATGCGAGATCGTGCGTAATTAAAATTA
Organism: Gallibacterium faecale; assembly: GCF_027920745.1. Classification (NCBI taxonomy): domain Bacteria; kingdom Pseudomonadati; phylum Pseudomonadota; class Gammaproteobacteria; order Pasteurellales; family Pasteurellaceae; genus Gallibacterium; species Gallibacterium faecale. The sequence continues at coordinate 9,737 of NZ_JAQIBB010000101.1, forward strand.
ACGCCATATTCTCTTTTTGTTGTAATTCTAGTAACAGGTCGATAATTTGCGCCTGAATGGTAACGTCCAACGCGGTAGTTGGTTCATCCGCAATCAAGAGTTTAGGTTTACACGCAATCGCCATGGCAATCATTACACGTTGGCTCATTCCACCAGAAAGTTGGTGTGGATAGACATCAAGACGTGATTCTGGTGCTGGAATGCCTACCATACGGAGTAACTCAATAGTACGTTCACGGCGTGCTTTTTTGCTTCCGCCTTGGTGTACTTTTAACGCCTCCATAATTTGGTAACCAACGGTATAACAAGGGTTTAAGCTGGTCATTGGATCTTGGAAAATCATCGCAACATCCGCACCAACTAATTTTTGCTTTTGTTTTTGATCAAGCGCTAATAGATCTTGTCCATCAAATTGTAAATCATCCGCAGAAACTCGCCCCGGAAAATCAATTAGCCCCATAATTGCTAGTGAACTTACAGATTTACCTGAGCCAGATTCGCCTACAATGCCTAACACTTCACCCTGTTCTACTTGATAACTAATACGATCTACTGCTTTAAAAGGTTTGTCTTTCTCACCAAAATGCACAGAAAGATTATTTACAGTTAATAATGCCATCAATAACTCCTTATTGTTTTAATTTTGGATCAAGGGCATCTCGCAAACCATCACCCATTAGGTTAAAGGCGAGAACAGTAAATAAAATTGCCAATCCAGGGAAAGTCACTACCCACCAAGCACGTTGTACAAATTGTAATGCTTCAGCGAGCATAGCTCCCCACTCTGGTGTTGGCGGTTGTGCACCAATACCTAAGAAGCCGAGTGCTGCCATATCAAGGATCGCATTAGAGAATCCCATTGAGGTTTGCACAATTAAAGGTGCAAGGCAGTTTGGTAAGATAGTGATAAACATTAAACGAAGAATTCCCGCGCCAGCGACTCTGGACGAAGTCACATAATCACGGTTAATTTCGTTTAAAACAGAAGCACGTGTTAAGCGTACATAGCTTGGTAATGACACAAAGGCAATCGCAAATGAGGCATTGAGTAGGGATGGGCCAAGAATTGCTACGATTGCAATTGCTAATAGGAGGCTAGGTAATGCCAACATAATATCAATAATACGCATAATGATAACGTCAACGATACCACCAAAATAGCCTGCAATTAAACCAAGGGTAACTCCAAAAATAAATGAAAGTGAAACCACTAATAAACCAATGAATAAAGAAAGGCGAGCACCATAAATTAAACGAGAAAGAATATCTCGACCTACATCATCAGTTCCTAAAATATGGTTCCAAGTACCGCCATCGATCCATGCGGGTGGTAATAAAAAGGCATCTCGCACTTGAGCAATTGGATCGTGAGGTGCAATAACATCAGCAAATACACTGATCAAAAAGATAATCACAATATAGCCTAAACCAACAACAGCACCTTTATTACGGCTAAAGTTAAACCAAAATTCTTGTAATGGCGTGCGTGGCGCTGGCGCGGAAATAGCGGGATTCGACATTTTTTAATCCTTATTATTTACGGTATCTGATACGAGGATTGACCACACCATATAAGAGATCAACCAATAAATTCACAATAATAATAATCGTCGCAATAATGAGAACGGCGCTTTGTACAACAGGATAATCTCGCGCTCGAATCGCTTCGATCACCCATTTACCAATTCCCGGCCATGAGAAAATAGTTTCAGTTAAAATGGCACCCGATAAAAGTTGGCCTACAATTAAGCCAATTACCGTGACCACAGGAATCAACGCGTTACGTAATCCGTGAATGACGATCACCCGCATAGACGATAACCCTTTAGCACGTGCAGTACGAATATAGTCTTCCCCTAATACTTCTAGCATAGAAGAACGTGTCATACGTGAAATCACGGCAAGAGGAATCGTGCCTAACACAATGGAAGGGAGAATTAAGTGCATTACGGCTGATTTAAATGCGCCAGGTTCGCCAGAAAGCCAGCTATCAATCAACATAAAACCAGTAACAGAATCAATCCAATATTCGGCATCAATACGCCCTGAAACTGGTGTTAAGTTCCATTGTACAGAGACTAATAACATTAATAGCAAACCCCACCAGAAAATTGGCATTGAATAACCGGTCAGCGAGATTGCCATCACTGAGTGGTCAAAAATAGACCCTCGTTTTATTGCTGCGAGAATCCCGATTGGAATACCAATAATAATGGCAAATAGAATTGCAAAAACAGCTAATTCAATGGTTGCTGGGAATAAAGATAAGAATTCATCTAATACAGGAACATTATTCTTAAAAGATGTGCCGAAATCTCCATGGGCAATTCCTTTTAAATAATCGAAATATTGTTCTGGTAAAGATTTATCTAAACCTAATTGATGCATCATTTGCTGATGTACTTCAGGGCTTAACCCACGTTCGCCCATACGTATTTCGATTGGATCGCCAGGAATAAGATGAATTAAGGCAAAAGTTAAAAGGGTAATACCAATAAAAGTTGGAATAACCATGGCTACCCGTTTAAAAATAAATCGAAACATAAATTTGTTTGCTCACTAAATTATTAAGGGGTTCTTGCCATAGAAGCTATGGCAAGAATATTTATTATAGTTATCAGAAAAGTGCGTAATAATAGCGATTTAGGTTATTCTAAGTCAACGCCATAGAATGGGTGTAATCCGAATGGGTTAATCACATAGTTTTTAACCTCTTTACGCACTGGCTCATACATAGTTGAGTGAGCGATAGTGATCCAAGGCGCTTGTTCTTTGAAAATAACTTGGGCTTGTTTATAAAGCTCAACACGTTTTTCGTGATCGTTAGATTGAACAGCTTCACGGATCAATTTATCGAATGGTGCATAACAGAATTTCGCATAGTTAGATCCTTGTTCTTTAGACGCACAACTTAATAACGTACCAAAGAAGTTATCTGGGTCACCGTTATCACCAGTCCAACCCATCATACCAGTTGGATCTTCACCTTTACGCATACGTTGTAGGTATTCACCCCATTCGTAGCTAACAATTTTTGCATCAACGCCAACTTTTTTCCAATCGGCTTGGATCATTTCAGCCATACGACGTGCATTTGGGTTATATGGACGAGATACTGGCATTGCCCAAAGTTCTGTGCTGAAACCTTTTTCAAAACCAGCTTCTTTTAATAATTGTTTCGCTTTTTCTGGGTTGTATTCGTAATCTTTAATATCATCGTTATACGACCACATTGTTGGTGGAATAGGGTTTTTCGCTACTTGACCACTACCTTGATAAACAGCATCAATAATCGCTTTTTTGTTTACTGCGTAGCTTAAGGCTTGACGCACTTTCACATTATCAAATGGTGCTTTAGTAACATTAAAGGTTAAATAACCAATATTTAAACCTGCTTTTTCATGTACGGTTAAGTTAGGATCTTTTTTCATTTCTGCAATATCCGCTGGGTTTGGATATGGCATCACTTGACATTCACCTTTCTTCAATTTTGCATAACGTACAGAAGCATCTGGTGTAATCGCAAATACTAAGCGATCAATTTTTGCTTTACCTTCCCAATAGTTTTCAAACGCTTTATAACGGATTAAAGAATCTTTTTGATAAGAAACTAATTCAAATGGACCAGTACCAATTGGGTTAGTATCGATGGTTTCTGGTTTACCAGTCGCTAACATTTTATCTGCATATTCTTTAGAGAAGATAGATGAAAAGTCCATTGCTAAGTTTGCTAAGAATGGTGAGTTAGGTGCTTTTAAGGTAAAACGTACAGTATAGTCATCAATTTTTTCAATTTTATCAATGATATTTCCCATATCCATACCGACGAAATATTCATAAGAACCGCCAGAAACTTTGTGATATGGATTATTTGGATCTAATTGACGATTAAATGAGAATAAAACGTCATCAGCATTAAGTTCACGAGTTGGTTTAAACAATTTATTTGATTGGAATTTCACGCCTTTGCGTAAGTGGAAAGTATAAACTTTACCATCTTCAGAAACATCCCAGCTTTCTGCTAATGAAGGTACAACATCTGTTTTACCACGTGCAAATGCAGTTAAGCGGTTATAAATTGCTTGACCACTTGCATCAATAGAAGAACCGTCGGTAACGAGTTGTGGGTTGAAAGAGGAAGGAGAGGCTTCTGAACAGTAAACTAAGGTTTTTGGAGCAGCAAATGCGGAAGTAGATAACGCTAATGCTAAAGCAGTTAATGAGAGTGTAGTGAGTTTTTTCATATTTTCTCCAGTTTTGTGTGTTTGGCAGTAATTTTTTTATAAAAGTTGTATAAAACCCATTTATTTACGTATTAATAAATAGCTTTGTCAAGAGGAAAAGCGTGTTTTTTGCGGGATTAAATGTAACTTTTTGGGGTTAAAAGATGTATTTGTGTTAATAATGTTAAATATTTTTTGAATATAGTCACAATTTTAACAATTTCATATTTATTATTTTAAGCAATCTTTTACACTTAGCTTGTTTCTTTCCTATAACCATTCATGGGTAATATCTAAAATGCAATATCAATACGCAAATGACTTAGGTCAAAAATCTGAATTACGTCGTTTAATTAGCCAAAATTATGCTTGTTCTGAAAAAGAAGCAGTAACAAAATTAGTTGGAACACTTCATTTTTCTCCTGAGCAAGAAGCCTCTATTAGTCAGGTAGCACAGCAATTAATTACCAAGATACGAGCAAAAAAACAGAAACATTATGGTGTAGATGCGTTAATGCATGAATTTTCTTTAGGATGTGAAGAAGGTATCGCATTAATGTGTTTAGCCGAAGCGTTATTACGTATTCCTGACTCAGAAACTCGTTATGCTTTAATCAATGATAAATTAAAACTAGGTGACTGGCGTGCACATGTGAAACGTTCTGGTTCATTATTCACTAATGCAGCAAGTTATGGTTTGTTATTAGGAAGTAAGATTAGTGCAGCATTAAGTGAAGAAATTCTTTCATCAGCCTTAATGAAAAGTTTTGCGAAGCTATCAGCGCCAATGATGAAACTGGCGATTGAAAAAGCGATGGGGATTCTGGGCGATCAATTCGTGACAGGCGAAACCATGGACGATGCGTTAAAGAATATCGTTGATCGTGAAAAAATGGGCTATTGCTTCTCATTTGATATGCTCGGTGAAGCGGCGATGACAATGCAGGATGCTGATAAATATCTGCGAGATTATGTTGAAGCTATTCATGCAGTCGGTCGCCAATCAGCTGGACGCTCTTTGTATGATTCAAATGGTGTATCGGTAAAATTGTCAGCGATTCACCCACGTTATTCCCGTTCCCAGCAACAGCGTGTCATGGATGAATTGTATCCTCGTTTAAAACAACTATTTGTTTTGGCAAAACAATACAATATTGGTCTAAACATTGATGCAGAAGAAGCATCACGTTTAGAGATCTCGTTAGATCTTTTAGAAAAATTATTACAAGATCCTGATTTGGCTGGTTTTGATGGGATTGGGTTTGTAGTACAAGCCTATTCAAAGCGTTGTCCTTACGTATTAGATTACATTATTGAGATGAATCGCCGTTATCAACGTAAAATGATGGTGCGTTTAGTTAAAGGGGCTTACTGGGATAGCGAAATTAAATGGGCTCAAACTGAAGGGGTAGAAGGATTCCCACTTTATACTAGAAAAGTACATACCGATATTTCCTATTTAAGTTGTGCACAAAAATTATTAGCTGCACAAGATGTGATTTATCCACAATTTGCCACCCATAATGTACAAACCCTGGCAACCATTGCTGAATTAGGAAAAGACAAAGAGTTTGAGTTTCAATGTTTACATGGTATGGGGGAGACCCTTTATGACAATGTGGTTGGTGCACACCAATTTAATCGCCGTGTTCGTGTGTATGCACCAGTAGGTACTCATCAAACCTTATTAGCCTATTTAGTGCGCCGTTTATTAGAAAATGGTGCAAATTCTTCTTTTGTGCATCAACTTGTCGATCCTAATATTTCAATTGAAGAATTAATTGAAGCACCTTGGAAGAAATTTGCTCGTTTTCAAGGTGAACCTAATAAAGCGATTAAATTACCCGCTAATTTATTTGCTAATCGCCGTAATTCAGCAGGATTTAACTTAAATGATGAAATGGCGTTACTTCGTTTAGAAGAAGCATTGAATCAAGCACAATATTCAGATATTACTTCGTTATGTGCTGAAACAGTAATGACCGATAAACAATATGCCGCCGTTAATCCAGCTCAACTCGATCAAGCGTTAGCTAATGTCACCTTTATGTCAGTAGAGTCTGTTGCAACGGTGTTTCAAGCTGCTAAAAATAGTAGTTGGCAACAAAAATCAGTGGCTGAGCGAGCTTCTATTCTTGAGCAAGCGGCGGATCTCTATGAAGAAAACTTTGGTTTATTAATTAAATTAGCGATTGAAGAAGCTGGAAAAACATTACCAAATGCAATTGGTGAGCTGAGAGAAGCTGTTGATTTTTTACGTTATTATGCAGAACAAATTCGTTTACTAGAAGAAAAAGGGGTATTAGCTGAACCATTAGGTTCTGTCCTTTGTATTTCACCGTGGAATTTCCCATTAGCGATCTTTACGGGGCAAGTCGTAGCGGCATTAGCCGCGGGTAATAGTGTGGTAGCGAAACCAGCAGAACAAACATCATTAATTGCATATTATGCAGTGAAACTTTTACATCAAGCGGGTGTACCACAAGATGCGTTGCAATTAACGTTAGGTGCAGGTGAATTAGGTGCAGCGTTAGTCGCACAGCCATTTAATGCGGTGATGTTCACCGGTTCAACAGAAGTTGCCCATTTGATTAATAAACAATTAATTTCTCGTGAAGATCAGCCAGTGTTGATTGCTGAAACAGGTGGAATGAATGTCATGGTGGTTGATTCATCTGCTTTATTAGAGCAGGTGATTACAGATGTACTCAGTTCTGCTTTTGATTCCGCCGGACAACGCTGTTCTGCATTGCGTATTTTATTGGTACAAGAAGACATTGCAGATCGCTTGTATGAAATGCTAACCCAAGCGATGAAAGAATTAGTATTAGGGAATCCGGCCTATTTAAATACAGATATTGGGCCAGTAATTGATGCTGAAGCCAAACAAAAACTACTTGATTATCAAGAAACTGTCCGTAAAATCTCTCGACGTTACTTAGAATTAACAACACCAACAAGTGGACATTTTGTCGCGCCATCTATTTATGAAGTCGGTTCACTCGATCAAATTACCCATGAAGTATTTGGGCCAATTCTCCATTTTGTTCGTTATAAAGTACAGTCATTACCAAGATTATTATCTGAAGTGAATGCAAAAGGATACGCATTGACAGGAGGATGTCATAGCCGAATCCAACGTACAGTAAGATTTGTCGAAGAAAACTTACAATGCGGTAACTTCTATATTAATCGTAATATTGTTGGCGCAGTTGTTGGCGTACAACCGTTCGGTGGTCATGGCCTATCAGGAACAGGACCAAAAGCGGGTGGTGAGCTTTATGTTCAATGTTTAACAAAAACTACGCAATATTATTCTTCTTTGGTAGAAAGACCAAAAGTATTACCAAGTATTACGGGTGAGTTAAATAGTATCGACTATAAACCAACGAGTATTTTATTACTTGGTGATGATATTGCGCGATTACTCGCGGCATATCGAAATTTACAACAAGCAGGGTTTAAAGTTGTTGTGGAAAAGGATAGTCCATTATTAGCACAGGATTTACCTGATTTAGAAAGTCGTATTCAGGGGCAACATTATCAGAAAGCAGTATTTGTTTCTCCAGTGAGTCTAGAAAAACGACAAGCTTTGGCGGAACATAATCCAGCAATTTTATGCTTATATGATTGGACAACAACACAGGATTTAACCTTGTTGTATCATGAATTTTCACGTAGTGAAAATATTGCAGCCGCAGGTGGTAACGCAACACTGATGGCGATTGAAGAACAATAATTTAACGCAGGAAGAACATATGCAAAACTATCAAATTTACACGGCTTTTGCCTTATATCTTGTTGTCATTTTAGGCATCGGTGTTTATGCCTACTATTCCACGAAAAATTTTAATGACTACATTTTAGGTGGTCGTAAAATGGGAAGCTTCGTAACTGCAATGTCTGCTGGTGCGTCTGATATGTCGGGTTGGTTGTTGCTTGGGCTGCCGGGAGCAATTTTTGTTACTGGATTGTCCGAAGCTTGGATTGCCGTAGGGTTAACAGTTGGTGCTTATTTTAATTATCGAATTGTGGCAGGACGTTTGCGTGTTTTCACAGAACAGTATGGTAATGCGTTAACTCTTCCTGAGTTTTTTGCAGTACGTTTCCCACATCGTGCTAAATCATTGAAAATTATTTCATCTTCTGTGATTTTATTCTTCTTTACGATTTATTGTGCTTCTGGTGTAGTGGCAGGTGCGAAATTATTCCAAAGTTTGCTTGATATTGATTATGGCACCGCATTACTTTTCGGCGCTATTGCAACGATTACATACACATTTATTGGTGGTTATTTAGCGATTTCATGGAGTGATACAATTCAAGCTTCGTTAATGATTTTTGCTTTATTACTTGCACCAGTGATTGTGTTATTAAATATTAGCTGGGATGAAATTTCAGCTGCCTTAGCGATTAAATCAGAACAAACTGGTATTCCTTATTCAAACTGGCTTTATAACGTATCAGGTATTGGCGTGATTTCAGCACTTTCTTGGGGATTAGGTTATTTCGGTCAGCCACATATTTTGGCGCGTTTTATGGCAGCAAGTTCAGTAAAAGCTTTAGAAAAAGCGCGTGTAATTGGAATTACCTGGATGATCTTATGTTTAGGTGGCGCTTGTGCAGTAGGCTATTTTGGCTTAGCTTATTTTGAAGTAAATAAAGTGATGCTTGATTCTGCTGAATCAGTCTTTATTGAAATCTCAAAAGCGATCTTCAATCCTTGGATCGTAGGTATTGTATTATCAGCGATTTTAGCCGCGATTATGAGTACATTATCCGCTCAGTTTTTAATGTGTTCAGCAGCGATTACAGAAGATTTTTATCACGGCTTCTTACGTAAAAACGCATCAAGTAAAGAGCTGGTTTGGGTTGGGCGTATTATGGTGTTAATCATTGCTGTTATTGCGATGTTAATTGCACAAGATCCAAATTCTAAAGTTATGGGCTTGGTTTCTTATGCTTGGGCTGGATTTGGCGCTTCATTTGGACCATTAGTTATCTTATCTTTATTTAACCGTAACATTACTTCAAATGCGGCATTATGGGGAATGTTGGCGGGTGCGGTTACTGTGGTGGCGTGGAAACCATTAATGCACACATTAAATTGGAATGATATTGCTAACTTATACGAAATTATTCCTGGTTTCTTAGCTTGTTCAATTGTAACTGTAACTTCATCAATTTTCTCGCCAGTAGCGAAAGATGTTGCAGAGAAATTTGATGCGGCGGTAGAAACTTTTAATGCACAAAGAAATGGATAACTTATTAAGTTAATTATTCTGATAAGGGCTGAATTTTCAGCCCTTATTTGTGTAAGAAAGAGGGTATTTTTAATTGATTTGTTTAAAGAAGAAACAAACTTAAATCCTTATTTTAAAAAGACTTGACGAAGTCAAGGAAAGTGAATATATTGCAACTCCTCCATTCTATTAATGAATTCTTTCAGTGGTGAGATGTCCGAGAGGCTGAAGGAGCACGCCTGGAAAGTGTGTATGTGCGAAAGTGCATCGAGGGTTCGAATCCCTCTCTCACCGCCAGAAAATAGCATTTTAATTACTCGCTTTGATAATCTTTCGCTTTATATCCAAAAAGTCATAATCAGAAAGCTATTAGATCTTAACTCGATGAGAAATTGCTTAGATGTGCTTACTTCTTTAGCATTGGATTTTGTTATGGGAGACTATAACATCGTAGCATTGATTGAAAATATAAACCTTGTGGAATAAGCTCCGAAACTCTTCAAACTAGGCTGGTTTTTCCAGTCTTTTTTATAATTCAAGACTATAAAAAAACTTTTAATGGTGCTATATTTAGTGCTAAATGATAACTGTGAGGTATAAACAATGGCTATTCATCAAATATTAACAAGTAATGTAGCAAGCATTACAGACTTGAAAAAAAATCCGATGGGTGTAATTACACAAGGCACGATAGAAGATGGCGCAATCGCAATTTTAAACAGAAATGAACCTGTTTTTTATTGTGTTAGCCCAGAATTATTTGCCTATATTCAAGAGGTACTAGAAGACGCTGAACTAGGTGAACAAGCGAAACAACGCCTTGCAACGCTTGAGCCAGTAGAGGTTACACTTGATGACCTATAAACTTATTTTTGATAAAAGAGCGTTGAAAGAATGGCAAAAATTAGGTGATGCCGTTCGAGAACAATTTAAAATAAAACTTGCTGAACGGTTAGAGAATCCATTAATTCCTAGTGATAAATTACATGGGTTTCAAACACTTTATAAAATAAAATTACGTTCTTCAGGTTATCGTCTCGTTTATGACGTAAACGACAATGAAATAACGGTGATTGTGCTTTCAGTTGGAAAAAGAGAAAGATTAGAAGTATATAAAAAGGCATTATCACGCAAAGTTTGATCTGCCTTCCCCCCCCCCCCTCCTCTGACAAATTGAGTTGTTATTTTAAGGACTGAATTCTGTATTGAACAGGACTCAGTCTGTTTAGTTTTAATTGTATTCTTTCCTCATTGTAATAACGAACGTTTACTGTGATAACGGAATCAAGTTCTTTACTGTGATCTGTGCATTTCTGTGTATTGGATAATAAGTCCAACTTAGGAGAAGATTATTCATTATATAAAATGTATAGAAAAACCCATAACTTTGTGGGAAATTATGGGTTTTGATTTAAGTGGACGATTATGGAATTGTTAAGGTTTAGATATCATCTTCAGCGTCTTCTTTTGCCCATTCTAAAGCACGTTTAACCGCTTTTTTCCAACCTTTATAACGACGTTGTTGTTTTGCTTCATCTTGATCTGGAATAAAGGTTCTTTCCACAGAGGCTTTATCACGTAACTCTTCAAGATTTTGCCAGAAACCTGTTGCTAGACCAGCAAGGTAAGCTGCGCCGAGTGCTGTAACTTCTTTTACTGTCGGGCGTTCAACTTGAGTGTTAAGAATATCTGCTTGGAATTGCATTAGGAAATTATTGGCTGTTGCACCTCCATCAACACGTAAGGTTTGTAATTTTTCGCCTGAATCTGACTGCATTGCTTCCAAAACATCGCGAGTTTGATATGCAATAGATTCTAATGTTGCCCGTACAATGTGATTACGGTTGGCTCCACGAGAAAGACCAACAATGACACCACGTGCATAAGGATCCCAATATGGCGCACCTAAACCAGTGAAGGCAGGAACAACATAAACGCCATTACAATCATGAACTTTTTGGGCAAAGTATTCAGTATCAGAGCTATCATGAACAATTTTGAGTTCATCACGTAACCATTGAATAGATGCACCTGCAACAAATACAGAACCTTCTAGAGCATACGCGGGTTCACCTTTGGCATTACAACAGATGGTGGTTAATAAACCATTTTTTGAGGTAATAGCTTTATCACCAGTGTTCATTAACATAAAACAACCTGTGCCATAAGTGTTTTTTGCTTGTCCCGGATTAACACAAAGATGTCCATAGAGTGCTGCTTGTTGGTCGCCAGCAATCCCTGCGATTGGAATACGAATTCCTCCTTTACCACCAATATTGGTTTGTCCGTAAATTTCAGATGAATTTTTTACTTCTGGGAGCATTGAGCGAGGAATACCAAGAATTTCCAGCATCTTTTCATCCCATTGTTTAGTATGAATGTTGAACATCATTGTACGAGAAGCATTGGTGTAATCTGTAACATGAACACGACCTTGAGTTAATTTCCAAATTAACCATGTATCCACGGTACCAAAAAGCAAATCACCTTTTTCTGCTTGTTCTCTTGCACCTTCGACGTTATCTAGAATCCATTTGACTTTTGTACCAGAGAAATATGGGTCAACCACTAAACCAGTTGTATTACGAATATATTCTGCATAACCTTCAGCTTTTAACTTGTCACAAAATTCAGCAGTACGGCGGCATTGCCATACAATAGCATTGTAAACTGGTTTACCCGTATTTTTATCCCAGACAATCGTTGTTTCACGTTGGTTAGTGATACCGATAGCGGCAATTTGATCGGAACTAATACCAGTTTTAGCGACAACTTCGTTTAATGTTGAGCTTTGTGTTGCCCAAATTTCCATAGGATCATGTTCAACCCAGCCTGCTTTTGGGTAGATTTGTGTAAATTCACGTTGAGCAATCCCAACAATATTAGCATTATGATCGAGTAAGACTGCACGAGAACTGGTTGTACCTTGATCTAAAGCGATGATGTATTTTTTATCTGTCATAATAATTACCTTTTAAACGAAGTATTTAGTTATTAATTTTACAACTATTACATGGGAGATTCGCACCGATAAATTGACGGTAGCCCCAAGCGCCGATTAAACCACCAATAATTGGAGCAATGATTGGAATTAATGCGTAAGGAATAGCAGTACCTCCAGTCATCGCAATTTCACCCCAACCAAAAAGTGTTGCGAAGAGTTTTGGACCAAAATCACGTGCTGGATTCATTGCAAAACCTGTTAATGGCCCCATAGCACCGCCAAGTACAGCAATTAAAATACCAATGAGCAATGGCGCAAGTGGACCGCGAGGAACGCCGTTACCATCATCAGTAAGAGCTAAAATCAAAGCAACAAGAGTCGCGGTTAAAGTCATTTCGACTAATGCGGCAGTAGCGATATCAATATGAGGGTTTGGGTAAGTTGAGAAGATACCGGCGGTAAAGAGGCTATCTACGGAGCCACGCATAATATGTTGTGTTGCTTCATAATCAATAATGACACCACGATAGAGTAGATAAACAATTGCTGCTCCACAGAATCCACCAAGCATTTGTGCACCAATAAAAGGCAATACTTTCTTACCATCAAAACAAGCAAACTTCCATAATGCGATAGTCACTGCAGGGTTGAGATGAGCTCCTGATACACCAGCAGTCAAATAAACTGCCAGCGCTACACCCATTCCCCAAACAATACTAATTTCCCACAGACCAAATTGTGCGCCTGCAACACGAGCAGCGGCTACACAACCGCAACCAAAAAATATCAATAATGCAGTACCAAGAAACTCAGCAATACATTGACCTTTAAGTGAATGATCAAGTTCCATAAAGACTCCTTAATATGTCGAGATAAGTAGAGAGTAAGTAAATTTAATGTTCAATATCGAACATTTGTGGGGTATTTAAGGACAAAAATGTACTTTTATAAAGTTTGTTTTTTCGAAAATGAGAGGTTTGTCAAAAAAATTGTTGTTTTTCTAAAATAAATGAGAGGTATTTCACAAAAAATGGAGGGTTAAAATTTAAATGTTCGTTAAAAATAGAAAACTCTCTCGATTTTGCTCAAAAAGGCGTAAGATCGAGAGAGTAATATGATTAACCACCAGAAAGTTTTACTTTAAATCCTTTATTTTCAAGTAGTTGTTTTATAAGGTCACGATTTTCACCTTGGATCTCGATAGTCCCATTTTTGACAGAACCACCACAACCACACCGTTTCTTTAATTCAGATGCGAGTTGGTTTAAAGCAGTTGTATCAAGATCGATACCCGAAATCACACAAACACCTTTTCCTTTACGACCAGAAGTCTGGCGTTGTATGCGGACAATACCATCACCTTTAGGGCGTTGTTCAGATACTTTTTCTGGTTTAATTCGACCTGTTTCCGTTGAGTAAACGAGTTGACTATCCGACATGAATTATCCCTGAATAGACGCATTGATTTGTTTCAATACAGCGATAGGATCTGCTGCTTGAGTGATTGGGCGACCAATAACTAAATAATCTGAACCTGCATCAATCGCTTCTCTTGGCGTCATTACACGACGTTGATCGCCTAATTGACTGCCTTCTGGACGGATGCCCGGCGTAATCAATTTAAAATCATCTCCACAACGTTGACGTAGAATTTCAACCTCTTGTGGTGAACACACAACACCATCTAAACCAGCGCGTTGACTTAAACGTGCTAGACGAATAACGTGTTCTTCAGGAGAAGTATTTACACCAATTTGTAATAAATCTGCTTCTTCCATACTGGTTAAAACAGTAATTGCGATTAAAATTGGGGCATCTTTACCATAAGGTTCGAGAATTTTTTTTGCGGCTTCCATCATTCTTAGACCACCACTCGCATGCATATCAACCATCCATACCCCTAAATCAGCAGCAGAACGCACAGCTCTTGCAACAGTGTTAGGAATATCATGGAATTTGAGATCTAGGAAAACATCAAAATGACGTTTTTGTAACTCTTTGACGAATTCTGTGCCCAAAGTTGTAAACATCTCTTTACCGACTTTTAGACGACATAAACTTGGATCAAGTTGATCTACAAGCTGCATCGCTTCTTTTCTCGTTTCATAATCTAAAGCAACAATAACTTTATTTTCCATGATTTTCCTCGTTATGTTTAAGGTTAAATTTAGTTATCAATTGGTGTAACTGTTTCCCAGTGACGACAAGATGGGCACTGCCATATTAATTTGTGACTTTGAAAACCACAATGATTACAACGGTATTTAAAGCCTTGTTTAAGCCTTTCATCAACAATATTGTAGAGTAGTTTTAAACTCTCTTTGCCATTTCCTTCTTCTACTTCATCAATTTGGTATTGAATAAAACGATGAAAAATTCGCATAGTTGGACGTTTTTCAAGTTGGTGATAAAGGTATTTTTTCGCCGCTGTGGTACCAGATTTTTGTTCAATATAGCGAGTAAGCGTTAACGTCACTTCACTATTAACTTTTTGTTCATGTAACCTAAGAAGAAATAATTCTAAGTCTTGGTGATTCGGTAGTTGTTGGTAATAATTTACCAATGCTGGAAGTGATTCACTAACGTAAGAAATGTTTTGTTCTGCAATGTGTTCTAACGTTTTGATCGCTTGTTTGTGATCGTTTTGTAAGGCATATTCATCAGCTAAAATTAGTGAGGCTCGCACACAATTTGGGGATACGATGAGTGCTTTGGTTAAATAAGAGATGATTTGTTGACGATTTTTCTTTTCTTCTTGTTCTTGTTGTAGCGCTAATTCGCAATAATAATGAGAAAGGGCAATATTATTTTCAGATTGTGTAAGTTTGCGATAGCGTTCACCAACATCAATAGCTTTATGCCATTCTTTAGTCCGCTGATAGATATTTGCTAATTCATGTAATGCATTTTCGGCATAATCAGGTTCATCACTTAACTCTTGATATAATTTTTCTGCACGATCTAGAAAACCAATGAACATAAAATCTTTAGCAAGTTGTTGTTTAGTCAGTAACTTTTGTTCATAGGTGTAATTAGGGTTACTATCAATGTTTTGATGAATACGTAGTGCACGATCGACTTCTCCTCGAGAACGAAAGAGATTGCCTAATGTTAGTTCAGCTTCAAATTGGGAGCTATTGTTGATAGCATTTTCTGATTCTTGTTTCTCTAACATTTTCAAAAAAAGATCGACAGCTTTCTCTTGTTGATTAGAAAGCAAAAAGTTTACCCCTGTCATATAATCACGGGATAATTTATTACTAATTTCTTCTTGATCTTTTTTTGCACTTCTATGCCCCATATACCAGCCATAAGCAGCTGCAATCGGCAACAGAAGAAAGAGAAGTTCTAGCATTATGCGTTTTTATCTTTTGCAGTCATTAGCTCATTAATCTGTTGTAGTTGTTTTTTGATTTGTCGATTTAAGGCAAGATTTTTCATTTTGAGTTTAAGGTAGAAGAAACCTGTGACTAACCAACCAAGCAAGAAACCAAAACCAAATAAGAGTGCAACAAGAGAAGAAAGTTGGATATTGCTCTTAGCAATGATGTAATTAATTGCAATGACTTGATCGTTATTCGCACCAACGGTAATGCCGACGATAATTAAAGCAATAACGATAACGAGCGTTAGAATATATTTTAATTTCACGTTGCCCCCTAAAGATAAACAGATTTAAAGATAGTTCATTATGCCAAAAATAGCGAAACTATAATAGTAGAATTCTGAATTTAAGCGGCTTAAGTTTATAGAAATTAAAAGACAATGCTGTTAATTAAGGAAAAAATTAACAGCATTTAGTTTGATAGGATCATATGAATCACATTTAGTTATCAACACGTTCGCGCAATTCTTTACCAGCTTTGAAATGCGGAACTGATTTCGCTTCAAGACTAACTTGAGAGCCAGTTTTTGGGTTGCGTCCTGTACGAGGTTGACGATAACGTAAGGCAAAACTGCCAAAACGGCGAATTTCAATACGATCTCCCTCAGCTAAAGTATTTGAGAGATGTTCTAAAATTTCTTTAACAGAGCCTTCGATTTGTTTAATCGGCATAGCAGGATGACGATTGACTAATTTTTCAATTAATTCTGACTTTGTCATGTTAGTATCCTTCTGTAAAATCGCAGAAAATCCGATATGCAAGCATATCGGATTTTTATTTCAATCAATAAATGATCTTAGCGATTATTCACCTTTTGCTGCTTTGAATGCTTCAGCCATTGCGTTAGGAATAACAACTTCTTCTTGTTTGTTATTTACGCTTGCTAATGCTGCTGCTTCTTCAGCTTCGTCTTTCGCACGAATTGATAAGTGAACAATACGAGCTTTACGATCAACACCAGTGTATTTAGCTTCAACTACATCACCAACATTCACATCGCCGTTAAGATCTGCAGTACGGATATAACCTTCAACACCATTGTCTAATTCAACTTTAACGCCTTTAGAATCAACTTCAGCAACTTTCGCACTTACAACACTACCTTTTTTGTTTACAGCAACGAAGTTATTGAATGGATCTTCTTCAAGTTGTTTGATACCTAAAGAAATACGTTCTTTAGCTGCATCAACTTGTAATACGATCGCTTCTACTTCATCACCTTTTTTGTAGTTACGAACAGCTTCTTCGCCTGGAACATTCCAAGAGATGTCTGATAAGTGAACTAAACCATCAATACTACCTTCTAAACCGATAAAGATACCGAAGTCAGTAATTGATTTGATCTTACCTTGAACACGGTCACCTTTGTTGTGAGTGTCAGCAAATTGTTGCCATGGATTTGGTTTGCATTGTTTTAAACCTAAAGAAATACGACGACGTTCTTCATCGATTTCTAATACCATAACTTCAACTTCATCACCTACGCTAACTACTTTAGATGGGTGAATGTTTTTGTTAGTCCAATCCATTTCTGAAACGTGAACAAGACCTTCAATACCATCTAAAATTTCAACGAAGCAACCATAGTCAGTTAAGTTAGTTACTTTACCAGTTAATTTGCTGTTTACTGGATGATTTTCAGCGATTGCTGCCCAAGGATCTTGACCTAATTGTTTTAAGCCTAAAGATACACGGGTACGATCACGGTCAAATTTTAATACTTTAACAGTGACTTCATCACCAACATTTACGATTTCACCTGGATGTTTAACACGTTTCCAAGCCATATCAGTGATGTGTAATAAACCATCAACACCACCTAAATCAACGAATGCACCGTAGTCAGTTAAGTTCTTAACGATACCTTTAACTTCAGCGCCTTCTTGTAAGGTTTCAAGTAATTGATCACGTTCTTGGCTGTTTTCAGATTCGATAACTGCACGACGAGAAACAACTACGTTGTTACGTTTTTGGTCTAATTTAATTACTTTAAATTCTAATTCTTTACCTTCTAAGTGAAGAGTATCACGCACAGGGCGAGTATCCACTAATGAACCAGGTAAGAATGCACGAACACCATTCAACTCAACAGTAAAACCACCTTTTACTTTACCATTGATTAAACCAACAACAGTTTCTTGATCTTCGTATGCTTTTTCTAAGGCAATCCAAGATTCGTGACGAACTGCTTTTTCACGAGAAAGTTTAGTTTCACCGAAACCATCTTCAACAGCGTCTAACGCAACTTGAACTTGATCACCAACTTGAACAGTGATTTCACCTTGTGCATTTTGGAATTCTTCAGCAGGGATAGCTGCTTCAGATTTCAAACCAGCATCAACGAAAACGAAACCTTTGTTGATAGCAACAACGGTACCAGTAACAATTGAACCTTGACGAGTTTCAAGTTCTTTTAGTGATTCTTCAAAAAGTTGAGCAAAAGATTCTGACATATAAATTAATCTTCAATAAGTTAATAACGACCGTTTAAAATCCTATTAAACGGGGCTGATAATAATTGTTTATCCATCCGTGAATAAACACACAAAAAATGATTTATCCCAAATGAGGGAGTCGCTGACGAATATGATGTAAAGCCAACGAAAAAACTTCATTTATAGAAAGGGAAGATGAGTCTAATAGAATCGCATCGTCCGCTGGAACAAGCGGCGCTACCGCACGATTTCTATCACGATAATCTCGTTCCTGAATTTCGGATAAAATCTGGGCAAAATTACCATTAATTCCCTTTTCCTGCAACTGTTTTAAGCGTCTTTTTGCACGTTCTTCTGCGGTAGCATCAAGAAAAAATTTAATTTGTGCTTGTGGGAAAACTACCGTCCCCATATCACGTCCATCAGCGACTAACCCCGGTTCCACAGCGAAATCACGCTGCTTTTGTAATAAAGCCGCACGAACATCCGGAAATACAGCAATTTTGGAGGCATAATCCGCAACTTGTTGAGTGCGAATGATGTTACTCACGTCTTGCTGATTTAATAATGTGGTTACGCCATTTTCATTTGCAATAAAGTGAATTTGAATAGATTTAGCTAATTGAGTAATAGCGGCTTCATCGTTGAAGTCAATCTGATTTTGTGATACGGCTAAACCAAGAATACGATAGATAGCACCAGAATCTAAAAGGTGAAAACCGAAATGTTTGGTTAATGCTTGGCATAAAGTTCCTTTACCAACACCACTTGGGCCATCAACCGTAATAATTGTTGCTGTCATAACTTACTACCTAGGTAAATATAAAAAGATGCCGCACAAATGTTTGTGCGGCGAGATGAATAAATTATACAGATTCTTCTGATAGCGGGCAAAATTATTTATGCTGTGCTGATGTATGAGATTCAAAATGGCTACTTGGTGTAAGGTATTCCTCACGGTTTGGATCAACTAATTTCGATTTTTTGATCATTTTTTCAATTGTTACACCTTGTACCAAAATTGAGAAAACAACGACAGCATAAGTCATCACTAGGATGATATCTTTAACATCAATACCATTCACAAAGACAGTTTTGGCTGGTAATGAAAGTGCCATTGCAAGCGCTAATCCACCACGTAAACCACCCCAAGTCATAATTTTGAGTGTATAAGGGTTATAGGTACGGAAGAATTTTAAAACAGAATATGGAATCCATAGACTGAGATAACGCGCTGCCAAACAAACAGGAATCGCTAATAACATCATCAAGAAGCCTTTAAAAGTAAAGTCAATTAATAATAAAGCGAATCCGATGAGGAAGAATAGTAATGAGTTTAAGAAATGATCGATCATCTCCCAGAAGTGGTCAAGATAGCGTTGACTTTGTTCTGAGAAACCACGATGACGAGTCCAGTTCCCAACCATGATTCCTGCAACTACCATTGCTAATGCCCCAGAAACACCTAGCATATTTGCCAACATAAAACCAGCTGTTGGAATAGTCAAAGTAAGTAGGATTTCCAAGCTACCATCATCGGTTGATGAAATGAGGAAATGAGCAATGATACCGAGAATAAAACCGAATAAGATTCCGCCAATCGCTTCATGTAGGAATAAATGTAAAACTTCACTAGCGGTCATTTCTTCAGTGCTAAAAGCTACCGTAAAAATAGTTACGAAAATCACTAAACCAACACCATCATTAAATAATGATTCACCTTCTACTTGCATAGATAAGCGTTTTGGTGCACGTAAATTTTTAATAATAGCTAATACAGCAATTGGGTCAGTAGGCGAGATTAATGCCCCAAACAATAAACAGTAAATAAAATCAATTGGTAAGCTAATTAAGTTAGCAACTAAGTAAATTAAAGCACCGACAATAAATGTAGAGGCTAATGTAGAGAAGAGCGCAAAGATGGTGATTTCCCATTTTTGATCCCGCAAGACAGGAATTTTAATTCCCAATGCACCTGCAAATAATAAGAAACCTAAGATCCCATCGAGTAAGAAACTTTTAAAGTCAATTTTTTGCATTACTTCAATAGCAATGGAGTCAATCTGGAACCACCCCAAATAACCAAGTAAAAGTAATAGCAATGAACCTACCATTGCTGCAGCAGTAATGGCTATAGTAGATTGAATTTTATCGCTAATTTTACTGGTGACAAAACCAAGTATGATAGAGATAGCAGATAAAAAACAAATGTAGGTATAAATGCTCATAATAAGCCTTCTTTGGTAAAGTCATTAACGCGCGCTATTAAAGCAATTCATTGGTGAGAAGTAAAGTGGTAGTATGTAGGTATATTTTAAAATTTTTTTAGAAATTATGAAAAAATTGGTTAAGAAAGGTTCTGGTATTGTCTTGATATTGATCGCCATTTGTTGGTTTTTAATACATTCTTTGACAATTTATCCATCACCACAAACGACATTAATCGCGTCAGCAACTAAAGTTGGGGCGGTTGTTTTGTCGCAAGATGATAAAAATGCAATTACTTGTTATCAACCAAGCTTGACTACCAAGGATATAACGCAAAATCATTTACGTTTATTGGTTTGGAATCTGCATAAGGGATTAGATAAAGGTTGGCAGCAAGCCTTAACAGATTATGGTGAATTAGCGGATTTTGTTTTATTACAAGAAGCAACCAGTGAACAACAATTACCAATATTACTACCAAATTTATCTAACCAGCTTTTTGCCACACCTTTTGCCTATCGAGGTGTACATTCTGGGGTGGCGTTATTAACAAAATTTACGCCACAATCTTATTGCAGTGCGTCTGTGGCTGAACCGTGGATTCGTTTTCCTAAAGCAAGTATTAGTTCGTTGTATCCATTAGCCAATGGACAGTCTTTATTAGTGATAAGTGCACATTTGATTAATTTTGAATTAATTCCTGATGCCTATCAGCAACAGTTACAGCAACTCTCTCAACAAGTGAAATGGCATACGGGCCCGGTCATCTTAGCTGGGGATTTTAATGCTTGGAGTGAAGAAAGAACGAAACTATTGCGAGATATGGCACAACAATTGGGATTAGTCGAGGTGAAATTTGAACCAGATTATCGAGTTCGCTTTAATCAACATCCTCTCGATTATGTGTTTGTGCGAGGAATGAATGTGATCCAAGCTAAAACAGAAGAGAATAAAGCATCAGATCACAATCCATTATTATTAGAACTGTCGTTTCAATAGTTACAACATAAAGTGTTCAAAGATTTCAGGTAAATGTGCAATTAAAGTAGATTTACCTGCAATATTTTCGTTTTCCCAAGCAGCAATTAAGATTTCTGGCGTAAATTGCTGTTTTGCTAATTCGGCAAGAGGTTGGTAACTGATATGCCAATATTCAGTACCAATTCTTTTATTTGCTGGAGTATCCACAAACGGCAAGGTAAATCCATATGTCGCCATATTTTCTAATAGAAATTCAACTAAAGGAAAGAAATAACCACCTGGTTGATATTCTTGTGGTTCCAATAGCAATGATTGTCCGTCAGGCAATAAATCTGGATCAAAAATATCAATTTCTGTTCCCCAATGATGGCGACTTGCCCCCGGCATTGTTGACCAACGTAAAATAGCTTCACATTTTTGCCAATCATTAAACATAGAAATATTGATGTTATTACCATGTTCGTCATGAACCTTTCTTACGCCATTAAATTTATGATTCCAAATCCATTGTTGGCGAGCAAAATCGCGAAAACTACTTGCGGGTTGTAAATTAAATCCAGCCTGTTTTGCGGCTTGCTGCAAAGCCAGAAAGGCTTGTACAGCTTCTTTTTGTAGAAAATGGGCTGTCGAGTGAGCTAATGGTAACGGGGATAAATGTTGGCGAGATTTCCCTGTTAGGCAGTCAATGGATAATGACATTAAATTATTCTCCTAATAAAAGCTGGAGCATTCTAGCATGGACAGCTGTAAGTGTAATTAAATCTTTACAACTGACACATTCATCAATGCGGTGGATAGTTTTATTCAATGGGCCTAATTCAACTACTTCAGCGCCCATTAGCGCAATGAAGCGTCCATCAGAAGTCCCACCGCTGGTTTCTAATGTTGGTGTAATATTCGCAATTTCTTGTAATGCACCGACAACGGCATCAACTAACTTGCCTTTTGCAGTAAGAAATGGCTGCCCAGAAAGCCACCATTCAAGACGATATTTTAGGTTGTGTTGCTGTAATAGTTGTTCTACACGTTGTTTAATTTTGTCGTCAGTGGTTTCGGTATTAAAACGTAAATTAAATTGGATATAGAGTTCACCAGGAATTACATTGTTTGAACCTGTACCAGCATGAATATTGGCAATTTGCAAACTAGTCGGTGGGAAAAAATCATTACCTTGATCCCATTGGATATTAACGAGGTCTTGAATAAAAGCAGCTGCTTTGTGAATTGGGTTATCTGCTAAGTGTGGATACGCCACATGACCTTGAATACCTTGAATATAGAGATTTCCAGTAATTGAACCGCGACGACCATTTTTCACAATATCACCTAGTTTTGCGGTACTGGAAGGCTCACCAACTAAACAGTAATCAACCCGTTCACCACGAGCCATTAAGGCTTCAACTACTTTAACTGTGCCATCTTTTGCTGCCGCTTCTTCATCAGATGTAATTAAAAATGCAATTCGGCCTGGGTGTTGAGGATATTGCTGTACGTATTGTTCAGCAGCCACAATCATTGCGGCTAATGAGCCTTTCATATCTGCTGCACCGCGACCATAGAGAAGATCATCAACAATTTCAGCAGAGAAAGGTGGGTAATGCCATTGTGTTTCATCTCCAGTCGGAACAACATCAGTATGCCCAGCAAAAACAATTGTTGGAGCAGAATGACCATGTGTCGCCCATAAGTTTAAGGTATCGCCAAAAGGCATCCATTCAATTTCAAAGCCTAATTTAGTTAAACGTTCAGCAATTATTTGTTGGCATCCTTGATCGTCTGGACTAATAGATGGACGACGAATTAATTCTTGTGCAAGAGAAATAACAGGTTGATTCATTATTTGACTCCAAAAGCAGTAGCATATTGCTTTTCATTAAATCCGATTAATTGAAGATTTTGTTCTAAGATAATAGGGCGTTTAATCAATGTAGGTTGAGCAAGTAATAATGCGATGACATTATTTGGATTTAATTGTTGTTTGGTTTGCTCATCAAGATTACGCCAAGTTGTACTACGCTTATTCACTAAGGCTTCCCAACCAAAAGAATTGATCACTTGTTGTAAAAAATCTGCGGTAATTCCTTGCTGACGATAGTCATGCAGTTCAGCATCAATATGATGTTGTTGTAGCCAAGTTAACGTTTTTTTCACAGTATCACAGTTTTTAATTCCATAAACAGTTAGCATAATAATCCTATAAATAGAGGTTTCGGTTATTGAAAAACGCTTTATACTAACAAAGAAACTTCCTACAAGGAAACAGACCAGATCATTTTAATAGGAGAAATAAATGACACAACACATTGATAAACTTGCATGGATTCTATTAGATAATCGCCGTGTATTAATGACTCGATCTTATGGTAAGGATCAATATTATTTACCGGGTGGAAAAAGAGAAACGGGAGAAAGCGATCAACAAGCATTATTGCGAGAAATTAAAGAGGAGCTTAATGTTGAGTTATTACCAGAAACATTACAATTAGTAGAAACATTCCAAGCTCAAGCACATGGTAAAGCAGAAGGTGTAATGGTGATTATGCGTTGCTACCAAGGTGATTATCGAGGCAAGCCAGCAGCGAGTGCAGAAATTGAAGAAATTCGTTGGCTAACTACGAAAGATAAAACAATTTGCTCACAAGCAGGGTGTTTGGTGTTGGATTATCTGTTTGAACATGGATTAATTGATTAGAGAGATAGAATAGAGTGGCAAAATGCCACTCTTTTTTAATCTAAAAATTGATAAACAATCTGATGCTGATAACGTCTATTAGCTTTCTGAATACCACCATATTGATACCATTCAGGATGGTTTGGTGCATCAGGAAGTGCTTCTGGTTCTAAAGCGATAGCTTGATGGTTTTGATAAATACCAGAATGATTAGGGTTTCCAGCAAGGAAATTGCCTGTATAAACTTGAACTGCCACTTGGTTAGTAGAAAGTAACAAAGTTAAATCACCAGAAGCAGAAGTCAATTTTGCTGCTAGTTTTAATTCACCTAACTTACCTTGTAATAAAAAAGCATGATCATAACCACCAACAGCTTGTTGATCGTCATCTTGTAAGAAATCTT
Source organism: Gallibacterium faecale (assembly GCF_027920745.1). Classification (NCBI taxonomy): domain Bacteria; kingdom Pseudomonadati; phylum Pseudomonadota; class Gammaproteobacteria; order Pasteurellales; family Pasteurellaceae; genus Gallibacterium; species Gallibacterium faecale. The sequence continues at coordinate 34,231 of NZ_JAQIBB010000101.1, forward strand.
GTGCAATTTTCTTTGGTTGACGGAAGTCAAAATGACTATTTTCAACTTTTGTTAATGGGCGATTAGGAATACCTTGCGGATCAACAGGCAGATAATAATCAGCGAATAGTTGGAGCTGATGTTGGCGAACGTCAGATAGATGGCCATCTAAATTAAAGTAAGCATGATTGGTTAAATTCAATGCGGTATCTTGATCACTAACCGCAGTTAAAGTTAAGACTAACCGATTATCTGCCATTAACTGATAAGTTGCTTGTACAGAAAGATTTCCTGAAAAACCTTGATCGCCATCAGCTGAAAAGAGTGAGAGTGTGACTTTATTGTCATTTACTTGTTCAATTTGCCAACGGCGTTGATCAAATCCTTTACCGCCATGTAGGGTATGGCGGTTTTGTTGGTTTTTCACAATATGTTGTGTATAGCCATTTAAACGAAACTTACCTTGATTAATACGATTAGCAAAGCGACCAATAGTCGCACCAAGATAAGCTTGATTATTCGCTAGTTGTGACAAAGGACAGCTACATAATGTTTCACGAAGTTTACCTTGCACAGGAACAATAACAGAGAGTAACGTTGCACCCCAATCAGTTAATTTTACTTGCATACCACAGTTATTACGTAGGGTAATGACATGATAGGGACGTTGATCAGGTGCAACAATACGACTTGTTATTAACATACGTGAACTCCTTGTGATGCGGTACAAACGTAAAAGTCCTCTTTTAATCCTGTTTGTTTTTCATAGTTGTCTGCAATCATTTTACGAACAACATCTACTCGATCATGAGGTGCAATAGCAACAATACAACCACCGAAACCACCACCTGTCATACGCGCGCCACCTGTTTTGCCAATAGCTACTTGTGCCAATTCAACTAAGTAATCAATCTCAGGCACGGTAATTTGGAAATCATCACGCATAGAGTTATGAGATTGCGCCATTAATTCACCTAAGTAACTAATATTATTATGTTTTAATGCTTCCACTGCTTCTAGAACACGTTGGTTCTCGGTAACAATATGTTTTGCGCATTTGTAAGCCAGTGGATTAGTCGCTTTTAACTCAAAGCCTTTAGTTTCAAATTGCTCAAGTGTGACATCTCGTAAGGCTTTAACCCCAAAAAATGCTGCCGCTTGTTCACATTGTTGGCGGCGAGTATTGTATTCACCATCAACTAAATCATGTTTTACATGTGAATTGATGATCATAATGGCTAAGTTATCAGGAATTGGTGTTGGCACAGTATCTAAGCTGCGACAATCGATCATAAGCGCATGATGTTCTTGCCCTAAAGCAGAGATGAGTTGATCCATATTGCCACATTGACAACCTACGAAAATGTTTTCTGCTTTTTGACCAATTAAAGCAATATCGGTATTAGTTAATGGAAGTAATCCTATCTGTTGACAGAATTTACCTGTGGCTACTTCTAATGCTGCGGAAGAACTTAAGCCAGAAGACTGAGGAACATTACCACTAACGACCAAATTCGCCCCTTGCTTAAATTCAGGATACGCTTGTTGAATAAAATGAACGACACCACGAATATAATTACACCATTTGTGTTCAACAGGTTTGATTTCCTCTAATAACGAAAATTGATCCATTTCATTTAAGTCTGCGGCAAAAATATGGAATTGATGATCGCTACGCGGATTTCCACAAATTGATGTACCGTAATTGATCGCACATGGCATAACAAACCCATCATTGTAATCAGTATGTTCTCCTATGAGATTAACACGACCTGGTGCATAAACTTGTAAAGTTGGTTTAACAGCGAAATACTCAAGAAAAACTTGTCTAGATTGCTGAATTGGATTCATAAATTCCTCACTTGATCAATTTGTTTGGCTATAGTGGATAGTAGGTAACGCAGCAAGGCGTGCAGCAGCTTGCTCGGCAGTTAAATCACGTTGTGATTCAGCTAACATTTCATAACCGACCATAAATTTACGTACTGTTGCTGAACGTAAAAGTGGTGGATAGAAATGGGCGTGTAACTGCCAATGTTGATTATCCTCTTGATTAAATGGTGCACCATGGAAGCCCATTGAATAAGGGAATGAAGTAGAGAATAAATTATCGTATTTTGTTGTAAGTTGTTTAATCGCTACCGCTAAATCATCTCGTTGTGCTGCTGTTAAATCGGTTAAACGTTTCACGTGTGCTTTTGGTAATAATAAGGTTTCAAATGGCCAAACTGCCCAGAATGGCACTACTGCAACCCAATGTTCAGTTTCTACAACAATGCGTTCTTTGCGTTGCAATTCTTGTTGTACATAATCGACTAATAATACAGAACCATGTTGTTGTAGATATTGACGTTGCATAAGATCTTCTCGGGCGATTTCATTTGGTAAAAAGCTATTTGCCCAGATTTGTCCGTGAGGGTGTGGATTAGAACACCCCATTGCAGCGCCTTTATTTTCAAATATTTGTACCCAAGGGTATTGTAGTCCGAGCTCTAGTAATTGTTCTTGCCATACTTTGATCACTTCAACAATTTCTTGTGTTGTTAATAAAGGTAATGTCTTGCTGTGATCTGGTGAAAAGCAAACAACGCGACTTTCCCCAGTTGCCTGAGAAACTTGGAATAGCGGATTATCACTGATTGGTGGTGTTGGTGTTTGATTCAATAATGCTGAAAAATCATTTTTGAATACAAATGGTTTAGTGTATTGAGGATTTTGTTCACCAGTAATCCGTTTATTCCCTGGACAAAGATAACAAGTAGGATCATAACTTGGTTTTTGCTCATCTGCTGTTTTTTCTTGTTGTCCCTGCCAAGGACGTTTTGCTCGATGTGGTGAAACTAATACATATTCACCTTTTAATGGATTATAGCGACGATGTGGGTGTTCTGTTGGATCAAATACATCACTCATGAATAATTCCTCACACTAAAATGAAAACGTTTACAAATTTTCTGCGTAAGATACCAATTATTTGCATAATAAACTGTTATCTAGATCACAAAAAGAACATATTTATCCCTATATTGGCTAAATTAGCGTTATTATTTAGCAAAATAATGTAACAAAGTCATTGATGGGTTAAAAATATGGTAACAATTCGTGATGTCGCTAAATTAGCTGGTGTATCAGTCGCCACCGTTTCTCGGGTATTGAATAACCATGAAAGTATTAGTGAAAAAGCAAAAAATAAAGTATTACAAGCAGTTACAGAATTAAATTACCAACCAAATGCGAATGCACAAGCTTTAGCTTCACAAAGTATTGACACTATTGGTGTTGTTGTAACTGATGTAACAGATTCATTTTTTGCAATTTTAGTTAAATCAGTTGATCAAGTTGCTGAAAAATATCAAAAAAATATTTTGATTGGGATTGGTTATCACAATGCAGAGAAAGAACGCAAAGCAATAGATAACCTTTTACGTAAACGTTGTACCTGTTTAGTGGTGCATGCTAAAGCCTTATCTGATGAGGAGTTAGCAAATTATTTGCGTACAGTGAAAGGGATGGTGATTATTAATCGAATCATTCCTGGCTTCGAACACCGTTGCATTGGTTTAGACAATACAAAAGGTACTGAAATTGCAACAGAAACATTGATTAAATGCGGGCATCGGAGCATTGGTTATATTGGTTCTAATCATCTAATTCATGATGAAACAGATCGTTTACAAGGCTATTTGAATATGTTGCAAAAATATAATCTACCTATTCGAAAATTAGCCATTACAAAAGGGTCACCTAATTTTGAAGGTGGTGAAGAGGCGATGATTAATTTATTAAGCTATAACAGTGACTTAACTGCTGTCGTTGCTTATAACGATTCTATGGCTTCAGGAGCAATGTCCGTATTGAGTGAAAACGGTATTATTGTGCCAAAAGATTTTTCTGTGATTGGCTTTGATGATATGCCAATTGCAAACCATTTAATCCCTAAATTGACAACAATTAGGTATCCTGTTGATTTAATGGCAAATTATGCTGCTGAGCTGGCTTTAAGTTTAGCTAATGATGATGAAAACTTGCCAAAACCGATACAGTTTAATCCTACTTTAGTTAGACGTTTTTCTGTAGAAAGACGACAAAAATAAAAAAAATTGTAATGGAGTTACATTTTTGTGAAACCGATCACATCAAAGGACAAAAAAAATCGGTATGCTATAAACAGTTATATTTCTGCAAGAGTGGTATGGAAAGATAACAAGACAGTTGGTTAATTTGCTAACGAGCTGTTGTATGAAGGAAAGTTGTTAACTTTAACACAATGAATTTCCAGTAAAATTACAATCAGGAGATCTGTATTATGAAGAAAATTGTATTAAGTGCGATTGCTTTATCATTAGGCTTAGGTTTAGGTTCTGTAGCACAAGCGAAAGATGTTCGTATCGGTGTAACCATTTACAAATATGATGACAACTTCATGTCATTAATGCGTAAAGAAATTAATAAAGATGCAGAACAAATCCCAGGCATTAAATTATTAATGAATGACTCTCAAAACGCACAATCAATCCAAAATGACCAAGTAGATGTTCTACTTTCTAAAGGTGTTAAAGCATTAGCAATCAACTTAGTTGACCCTTCAGCTGCACCAACCATTATTGCTAAAGCTAAACCAAGCAATGTACCTGTTGTTTTCTTCAATAAAGATCCTGGTCAAAAAGCCATTGATAGTTATGAAAATGCTTACTATGTAGGTACTGATCCAAAAGAATCAGGCATTATTCAAGGTGATCTCATTGCAAAACAATGGCAAGCCAATCCAGATTGGGATTTAAATAAAGATGGCAAAATTCAATTTGTATTATTAAAAGGTGAACCAGGTCACCCAGATGCTGAAGCTCGTACTAAATATGTTATCGAAGAATTAAATGCAAAGGGTATCCAAACTGAACAACTCTTCTTAGATACTGGTATGTGGGATGCAGCAATGGCTAAAGATAAAACTGACGCATGGTTATCAAGCTCAAAAGCTAAAGATATCGAAGTTATCATCTCTAACAACGATGGTATGGCAATGGGGGCGTTAGAAGCGACTAAAGCACACGGTAAAAAACTTCCAATTTTTGGTGTTGATGCATTACCTGAAGTATTACAGTTAATTAAGAAAGGTGAAATTGCGGGTACCGTATTAAATGATGGTGTGAATCAAGCGAAAGCAGTTGTGGAACTTTCTAACAACTTAGCTCATGGTAAACCAGCCACAGAAGGAACAAAATGGAACTTAAATAATCGTGTTGTTCGTGTTCCATATGTGGGTGTAGATAAAGACAACTTAGGTGAGTTTTTAAAATAATACCGTCATGTAGTTCCTAGAGGGGATAAGTTCCCCTCTTTCGTTAGTTTGGGGTTAGATATGTCAATGCAAGTCGAAAACCGAAGTGAAATACTGTTAGAAATGAAGGACGTCAGTAAGTCATTTCCCGGTGTGAAAGCGCTCGATCATGCAAACTTAACGGTACGTTCTTATTCCGTGCATGCATTAATGGGTGAAAATGGTGCAGGAAAATCAACATTACTGAAATGTCTGTTCGGTATTTACGCTAAAGATGAAGGTGAAATTCTTTATCTTGGAAAAACAGTTAATTTTAAAACTTCGAAAGAAGCATTAGAAAATGGGATTTCTATGGTGCATCAAGAGTTAAACTTGGTTCGCCAAAGAAGTGTGATGGATAACCTTTGGTTAGGTCGTTATCCGCTTAAAGCTGGTTTAGTCGATCATGGCAAAATGTATCGTGATACAAAGGCAATTTTTGAAGAGCTAGATATTGATATCGATCCAAAAGAAAAAGTTGCCAAATTATCTGTTTCACAAATGCAGATGATCGAAATTGCAAAAGCGTTCTCTTATAACGCAAAAATTGTGATCATGGACGAACCAACTTCGTCGCTTTCTGAAAAAGAAGTCGATCACTTATTTAAAATTATCGATAAATTAAAGAATCGTGGTTGTGGAATTATTTATATTTCACACAAAATGGATGAAATCTTCAAAATTTGTGATGAAGTCACTATTTTACGAGATGGTAAATGGGTAAATACAGTTGCAATTAAAGATACCAATATGGATCAATTAGTTGCAATGATGGTGGGACGTGAGTTAACGCAACGTTTCCCTGAAAAACATAATGTACCAAAAGAAACTATCCTCACTGTAGAACATTTAACTGCGAAAAACCAACCTTCTATTCAAGACATTAGTTTTGAACTTCGTAAAGGCGAAATTTTAGGTATCGCGGGTCTAGTCGGTGCAAAACGAACAGATATTGTTGAAACTATTTTTGGTATTCGTGAAAGAAGTAGCGGTACGATTAAATTGCATGGTAAAGAAATGCGTAATCGTAGTGCCTTAGAAGCGATTAATAATGGCTTTGCGTTGATTACCGAAGAACGCCGTTCAACTGGTATCTATGCTAACTTGAGTATCGAATTTAACTCATTGATTTCAAATATGAAAGCGTATCTAGGCAAATTTGGCTTGTTGAGTACAGCAAGAATGAAAAGCGATACACAATGGGTAATTGACTCAATGAATGTAAAAACGCCATCTCATCGTACTAATATTGGTTCATTATCTGGTGGTAACCAACAAAAAGTAATTATTGGGCGTTGGTTATTAACTCAACCGGAAATCTTAATGATGGATGAACCTACACGTGGTATTGACGTTGGGGCGAAATTTGAAATTTACCAATTAATGATGCAGTTAGCTGAAAAAGACAAAGGAATCATCATGATTTCTTCTGAAATGCCTGAACTGTTAGGGGTAACAGACAGAATCTTAGTAATGAGTAATGGTCGTGTTGCAGGTATTGTCGAAACCGCAAAAACTTCACAAGAAGAAATTTTGCAACTTGCTGCAAAATATTTATAAGTTGATAAAAGGATTGAATTATGGCTGGTATTCAACAAAAAAAATCGCTAGATTTTATGAAACAAAATGCAATTTATTTTGTTCTTTTAATCTTGTTAGGGGTGATCGTTTCTCAAGATGATACCTTTTTAAGTTTACTAAACTTCAGTAATATTCTAACTCAATCATCTGTTAGACTTATCATTGCATTAGGTATGGCAGGTATCTTGATTACACAAGGTACAGACTTGTCAGCTGGTCGTCAAGTTGGTCTTGCAGCGGTAGTTTCAGCAACCATGCTTCAAGCGCTAGATAATACTAATCGTGTATTCCCAGATCTTGCTGAAATGCCAATTCCAGTAGTTATTTTAATTGTCTGTGGTATTGGCGCAGTAATCGGGATGGTCAATGGGTTAATTGTTGCTTATCTTAATGTAACACCATTCATCGCAACTTTGGGTACAATGATTATCGTCTATGGTGTGAACTCACTCTACTATGATGCAGTAGGTTCTTCTCCAATTGCTGGGTTTAGTAAATCATTCTCAGAATTTACACAAGGTTTCTTCCAACTTGGTGACTTTAGACTTTCTTACATCACAATTTATGCTGCCATTGCAGCCTTCTTTGTTTGGATTGTTTGGAACAAAACTCGCTTTGGTAAAAATATGTTTGCAATTGGTGGTAACCCAGAAGCAGCAAGAGTATCTGGTGTAAACGTTGCTCGTAACTTAATCTTTGTTTATGTTCTTGCTGGTGCATTCTATGGTTTTGCAGGTATGTTAGAAGGTGGACGTATCGGTAGTGCGACAAATAACTTAGGTTTTATGTATGAGTTGGATGCAATCGCTGCGTGTGTGGTTGGTGGTGTATCTTTTGCTGGTGGTGTGGGAACAGTAATCGGTGTTATCACCGGGGTAATTATCTTTACTGTTATCAACTATGGTTTAACTTATATCGGTGTTAACCCGTATTGGCAATATATCATTAAAGGTACCATTATCATCTTAGCGGTAGCGATTGACTCATTGAAATATGCTAAGAAGAAATAATAGATAGAGTATTTTGTAAGTTCCTTAATTAAGTTTATTGTCGGTTTACTGCACCCCAACTCTGGGATTATTCCAGAAAGTAAGGTGCAGTTTTTTTATGATTATTAAGTGTTAATTAAATTCATCTATCCATCTAGAAAAATTGATAGTATGCTTATTCCACTGATGATCAGTTATAGGTGAATCTTATGAAAAAAGTATTACCGCTTCTTCTTTCAATATCGGTTCTTGCTGGTTGTGCGTTATCGCCAGAAGAACAACGTGCAATGGAACAAGAAAAAATTCGTAAACAACAAGCCTTGCAAGTATCATTAGCAAAACAGTGTGATGAAGAAACGGCTTATTTAATGAAGCGTCAATTTGATCAAGATATTGGGTTAACTGCACAACAACAAAAAGCGTTTAAGGAAGAATATACTAAGAAAGTAAATGATCCTATGTTCCAAGCTTGTTATAAGTTGGCATTACAAAATTATATGGCGGAACAACAGATTAGACAGATGGAAATTGAACGGCAGTTTTATGAAGATTATCCTCCTTATGATTTAGGACCCCGTTGGCGTAGAGGACATTGGTATTGGTAATAATTTAAATGAGCAGAATAAAATCCCACAGTAAAGTGGGATTTTTTATGCTCTTAATCATTCACTATTAATGAAATGATGTAATTCTATAAAACAACCACGAATAGTAGGTTTTGTGATAATAAAACAACTGTTGAAATTAAGCTCACTGTAATAGCGGCTTCAAAGATATTTCTATTTTCTTGCGGAAGATGTATTTGGGGTTGGATAGAGGAATGTTGTTCTGGTGCTATCTTTTTTTGTTGGCAAGAAATGTTATCACTATCACAATGTAGTGTTTCTATTGTTAGTCCTAAGGTTGTACTTGCCAGTTGAGTATTAGCTTGGGTACTTAGTGTTATGAGTAAGAAAGCAATTAAGAACAGGCGTTTTATATAAAAAGAAGGTTTTTTCATAATTATTGCCGTAGGGTAAGTGAAAAGATCTAAGCTATCTAATAATAACAAATCCCACCTGGAAGTGGGATTTGTGATAAGTATAAATAGAGTAAAAGGTTAGTAACCTAAGGTTGCTCCATCAGGATTACGTGGGTCTGAAGCGCCATAGAAACCATCATCTTTAGCTTGAATAATTTGTACACGTCCCATAGTTGCTTTAGTTACTACTTTATAACCTTGCTTTTCAAGAAGGTGAATAGTATCTGGACTGATTCCTTCTTCAATACGCAATTCATCAGGTAACCATTGGTGATGTACACGTGGCGTCATAATTGCTTCAGCAACATTCATATTGTAATCAATAGTATTCACAATACTTTGTAATACAGTGGTAATTATACGTGCTCCACCTGGGCTGCCTGTGACTAACCAAGGTTTATTGTCTTTCATTACTAAAGTTGGTGTCATTGATGACAATGGACGTTTTTTCGCTTCAATTGCATTTGCTGTGCCACCGATTAAGCCGAAGGCATTAGGAACACCTGGCTTAGCGGAGAAGTCATCCATTTCATTATTCAGTAGAATTCCGGTCCCTTCAGCTACGATACCAGTACCAAAATTAAGATTTAAGGTATAGGTTACGCCAACAGCATTACCAAATTTATCCATGACAGAGAAATGCGTGGTTTGATCACTTTCATAAGGTTGTGGTTTACCTGGCTTAATCGTACTTGAAGGTGTGATTTTATCGTCAGAAATTTTTTGTGCTAGTTCATCAGCATATTTTTTCGAGATAAGCCCTTTCAGTGGAATTTTAACAAAGTCAGGATCGCCTAAATATTCGGAACGATCAGCATACGCTAATTTCATCGCTTCAGCATAATGTTGAATAGCTTTAGCACTATTTGCACCATACTCATTTAATGGATAACGTTCTAAGATATTAAGAATTTGAATTAAGTGTGCGCCGCCAGAACTTGGTGGTGGCATAGTAACAATTTTATAGCCTCGATATTCTCCAGTAACTGGTTTTCTCTCTACAATTTGATACTCTTTCATATCTTGCATCGATATAAGTCCACCATGTTTTTCCATCTCTTTTACGATTTTTTCAGCAATTTCGCCTTGATAAAAAGCCTTTGATCCTTGTTTCGCAATTAATTTTAACGAGTGAGCCAGATCTTTTTGAATTAAGCGATCACCACTTGCTAACGGTTCGCCATCTTTAAAGAAGATTGCTTTGGTACTTTCCCATTTACCTAAATTATCTTTTTCAATTTTAAGTGTATCTGCTAACGTATCACTGACAATAAATCCTTTTTCAGCGAGTTTTATTGCAGGTTGGATAACTTTTTCTAAAGGCATAGTGCCCCATTTTTTCAAGGCATATTCCATACCAGCAACTGTACCAGGAACACCTACGGCAAAATGCGTAAAGAGAGATTTACCATCAACAACATTACCTTTCTCATCTAAATACAGGTCTTTATGTGCTTTTAATGGGGCAACTTCACGGAAGTCGATAGCAAAATCTTCACCGGTTTTAGCATCATGTAACACCATAAAACCACCGCCACCAATATTTCCCGCATTAGGTAAAACAACGGCCAAAGCAAAGCCTACAGCGACAGCTGCATCAATGGCATTTCCACCTTCTTTTAAGATTGATAATCCTACCTCAGTAGCAAGATGTTGCTCAGTTGCAACCATACCGTGTTTGGCATAAATAGGATGGAAAATATCTTTACTACTATCATAACGTTGTGCTGCGGCAGTTGTTTGTGTGGTTGCACTAACCGGTTGAGTATTTGCTTCAACATTTAAGGTAATGAGTGGTAGTGCGATCAACAACGAGAGTAAGCTCTTTTTATAGAGATAGGATTTTTTCATATTAAATTTCCTTATATGAGTAGGTGAAAGGAAATTTGTTTGTAACAAATTGTTTACAGTTTAGTAATATAAAAAATAAAGGGGAGATTAAATTAATTTAGAAAAATAAAACAGGAATATTAATCGATTGATTGGTGGATTAAGAGTCATAAAAAAACTGCCCCGTAGGGCAGTTTTTAATATAGCTATCAGATTACATAGTTTGAGTGAAAGTACGAGTAATTACGTCTTGTTGTTGCTCTTTAGTTAAAGAGTTAAAACGTACTGCGTAACCTGAAACACGAATGGTTAATTGAGGATATTTCTCAGGATTTTCCATCGCATCTAATAACATTTCACGATTCATAACATTAACGTTTAAGTGTTGACCACCTTCAACAGTTGCTTCGTAGTGGAAGTAACCATCCATTAAGCCTGCAAGGTTACGTTTTTGAGCTTCGTAATCTTTACCTAATGCATTTGGTACGATTGAGAAGGTATAAGAAATACCATCTTTAGCATACGCAAATGGAAGTTTTGCAACAGAAGTTAATGATGCTACCGCACCTTTTTGGTCACGACCGTGCATTGGGTTAGCACCTGGTCCGAATGGTGCACCTGCACGACGACCATCAGGAGTATTACCAGTTTTCTTACCATAAACAACGTTAGAAGTAATGGTTAATACAGATTGAGTAGGAACTGCATTGCGGTAAGTTTTAAGTTTTTGAATTTTCTTCATGAAACGTTCAACTAAATCACAAGCGATTTCATCAACACGGCTATCGTTGTTACCGAATTGTGGATATTCACCTTCAATTTCGAAGTCAATAGCAACATCTTTCGCAACTACATTGCCGTCTTTATCTTTGATATCACCACGAATTGGTTTAACTTTCGCGTATTTGATTGCAGAAAGTGAGTCAGCTGCAACAGATAATCCAGCAATACCACAAGCCATAGTACGGTAAACATCACGATCATGTAATGCCATTAATGACGCTTCATAGCTGTATTTATCGTGCATATAGTGAATGATATTTAATGCAGTCACATATTGTTTTGCTAACCAATCCATGAAGCTATCCATACGAGTCATTACATCGTCGAAGTCAAGGTATTCAGTTTTGATTGGTTCAGTTTTTGGACCAACTTGCATACCATTTTTCTCATCAATACCACCGTTGATAGAGTAAAGCATGGTTTTCGCTAAGTTTGCACGAGCACCGAAGAATTGCATTTGTTTACCCACAACCATTGGGCTTACACAACAAGCAATTGCATAGTCATCGTTGTTGAAGTCTGGACGCATTAAGTCATCGTTTTCATATTGAACAGAAGAAGTATCAATAGAAACTTTTGCACAGAAACGTTTGAAGTTATCTGGTAATTGTTCAGACCAAAGAATTGTCATATTTGGTTCTGGAGATGGACCCATTGTATAAAGGGTATTTAAGAAACGGAATGTATTCTTAGTTACTAAAGTACGACCATCTAAGCCCATACCACCAAGAGATTCAGTTGCCCAAATTGGGTCGCCAGAGAATAATTGATCATATTCTGGAGTACGTAAGAAACGTACCATACGTAGTTTCATGACTAAGTGGTCAATTAATTCTTGAGCTTGTTCTTCAGTAATTTTGCCTGCTTTAAGGTCGCGTTCAATGTAGATATCTAAGAATGAAGATACACGACCGAAAGACATTGCGGCACCATTTTGTGATTTAACAGCAGCTAAATAACCAAAATAAGTCCATTGAACTGCTTCTTTTGCATTGGTAGCTGGACCAGAAATATCACAACCGTAAGTTGCAGCCATTTGTTTGATTTGACCTAATGCACGGTGTTGTTCAGCAATTTCTTCACGTAATTGAATAGTCATTTGTAAATCTTCGCCATTTTCTAAGTGAGATTGAAGTGAAGTAAATTGTTTGAATTTATCAGCCATTAAGAAGTCGATACCGTAAAGTGCAACACGACGATAGTCACCAATGATACGACCACGACCGTAAGCATCTGGTAAACCGGTTAACACACCAGATTTACGGCAACGTAAGATATCTGGAGTATAAACATCGAATACACCTTGGTTATGAGTTTTACGATATTCTGTGAAGATTTTTTTCACTTGTGGATCAAGTTCACGACCATAAACTTTACATGAACCTTCCACCATTTTGATACCGCCGAATGGGATGATTGCACGTTTTAAAGGTGCATCAGTTTGTAAACCAACGATTTGTTCTAATTCTTTCTCAATGTAACCAGCTGGGTGAGAAATGATTGTTGATGGAATATCAGTATCGAAATCAAGAGGTTCGTGAGTACGGTTTTCTTCTTTGATTCCTTCCATTACTTTATTCCAAAGCTTAGTAGTTGCAGCAGTTGCACCAGCTAAGAATGATTCATCACCTTCATAAGGAGTGTAGTTGCGTTGAATAAAATCACGCACATTCACATTTTGTTGCCAGTCGCCAGCTTCAAAACCAGCCCATGCTTTTTGTTGTTGCTCAGTTAGTTGAGTCATAATCATTTCCTTCATTAAATGAATAATAAAAAATAAATCTTTAGTGCGCTTTGGCTAAGAAGCGATGGAATAAGCCAATACAAATCGCACCACCAACAATATTACCTAAGGTCACTGGGATAAGGTTTTTCACTATGAAGTGATAAAGATCGAGATCAGCATATAGTGAAGCATCAATACCCAAGTGTTGCCAGAATTCCGGACTGCTATAATGAGCAGTAATAATACCCATTGGAATCATAAACATATTTGCTACGCAGTGTTCAAAACCAGAAGCAACAAACATTCCAATTGGGAGAATCATAATAAATGCTTTATCTGTGACAGTACGGCCAGAATATGCCATCCAAATAGCAACACACACCATAATGTTACATAAAATACCAAGCGAAAATGCTTCAAGCCAAGTATGATGAATTTTATGTTGTGCAGTTTTTAGAATGGTTAATCCCCATTGACCATCTGCAGCCATTGTTTGACCTGCAAACCAGATTAAAGCAACGATAATTAAACTTCCTACAAAATTACCAAAATACACGACAATCCAGTTACGTAACATCTGGGTTGTGGTAATGCGTCCAGATGCTTTTGCAGTAACGGTTAAAGTGGAGGAAGTAAACAATTCTGTCCCTAGAATGACAACCATAATTACGCCTAATGCGAATACTAAACCGCCTACGAGTTTAGCAAGTCCCCATGAAGCATTATTTAATCCTGTTTGAGTGGTTGTATAAAAAACAAATGCTAATGCGATACATGCACCAGCAGAAATGCCAGAAGCAAAGGAAAGAAAAGGTTTTTTTTGTGCTTTATAAGCGGCAACGTCTTCCGCAAGATTAGTCATCTCTGTTGGATTCAGTGCTACTGTTGTCGCATCTTTCATAAAGACGATTTCCTTTTTCAAAAAAATTTTATATTTTCAAAAAATTTAGGTAATTATAAAAATTTTTGAGAAAAATACATAGTAATTTTATGACTAGTTTTTGTTCTTTTGCATTGTAGTTGATACAGATCAAATTATAAAGCAGATTACTTTTTTGATGTTAAAAAAGTGTTGCGAAACAATGATCTAAAGTTTTCTACGCTTTTACAAGCATAAGCAAAAAAATTTTTTTATAATATATTTCTAACTTATTCAGCACTCTTGGATAAAAGTCTTGTCTAAGGGGCGATTTTTTTATTGTTTAGCGAGGATGTTATGACAACAGAAACAATTTTTAGCAAAATTATTCGTAAAGCAATTCCTGCGGATATTGTGTATCAAGATGAACAAGTGACCGCATTTCGTGATATTGCGCCGCAAGCACCAACTCACATTTTAATTATTCCTAATAAGATTATTCCTACTGTAAATCATGTGACTGCTGAAGATGAACAAGTATTAGGCCATTTGTTTGTGGTAGCAGCAAAGATTGCAGAACAACAAGGAATTGCTGAAGATGGTTATCGCCTAATTGTGAATTGCAATAAACATGGTGGTCAGGAAGTGTTCCATTTACATATGCACCTCGTAGGTGGCAAACAACTTGGTAAAATGTTGCCATAAACGAGAGGTTATTCATGTCTGAGTTGTTAATTGCATTTATTTTAGGTTGTGTTGAAGGGCTAACTGAATTTTTACCGGTGTCTTCAACTGGGCATATGATTATTGCTGCACACTTTCTTGGTTTTGAAGGTGAAAAAGCAGCAACATTTGAAGTAATTATTCAATTAGGTTCTATTTTAGCGGTGATTTTTGTTTATTGGCGTAAGATGTTTGGTCTAATTGGGATTCATTTTGGAGAAAAGGTAGATAATAAACGCCCGCATCTTAATTTATTGCATATTATTTTAGGAATGATTCCTGCAGTTGTTTTAGGATTGGTATTTCATTCTACGATTAAGTCATGGTTTAACATTCATAATGTGATTGGCTCTTTGGTAGCTGGGGGGATTTTGTTGATTTTGGCAGAAAAATTCCGTCCACAACAAGCCTATGCAGAAGAGGTGGATCAAATGACCTATCGCCAAGCTTTTGCTATTGGTCTTTTCCAATGCTTAGCGTTGTTTCCTGGATTTTCTCGCTCAGGCGCAACAATTTCAGGTGGTTTATTAATGGGAGTGGGTAAGAAAGCTGCTGCAGAATATTCATTTATTCTAGCAGTGCCAATGATGATGGGAGCAACAGCTTTAGATCTTTATAAAAGCTTGCCTTTCCTTTCATGGAATGATTTACCAATGTTTGCAGTGGGATTTGTCACCGCATTTGTGGTAGCAATGATTGCAATCCGAACTTTCCTTCATGTGATTGGGAAAATTTCTTTTGTTTCTTTCGCCATTTATCGTTTTATTTTAGCGTTATTATTGGCGTGGATTGTATTGGTATAAGAGGAATACAGGGTGAAATATAAGAACTTACGTGAGTTTATTGCACTACTCGAAGAACAAGGGGAATTAAAACGAATTTCCCATGAAATTGATCCTTATTTAGAAATGACGGAAATTGCTGATCGTACCTTGCGTAAAAGTGGACCAGCATTGTTATTTGAAAATGCAAAAGGTTTCTCAATGCCTGTACTTTGTAATTTGTTTGGTACTGCAAGACGGGTTGCATTAGGTATGGGACAGGAGGATGTGAGTGCATTACGTGAAGTAGGGAAATTATTAGCCTTTCTGAAAGAGCCAGAGCCACCAAAAGGCATTAAAGATTTGTTTAGTAGTATTTCACAATTTCGCCCTGTATTAAATATGCCAACTAAGACTATCAGTCATCCTGATTGCCAAGCTATTGTATGGAAAGAGGATGAGGTGGATCTGTATAAGTTGCCTATTATGCAATGTTGGCCAGAAGATGTCGCTCCATTGGTAACTTGGGGGCTAACTGTGACAAAAGGCCCTTATAAGAAACGGCAAAATTTAGGAATTTATCGCCAGCAATTAATTGGTAAAAATAAATTAATTATGCGTTGGTTATCACATCGAGGTGGTGCGTTAGATTTCCAAGAGTGGCAGGAGGCACATCCTGGAGAAAATTTCCCTGTTGTTGTGGCTTTGGGGGCAGATCCAGCAACAATTTTAAGTGCAGTAACACCAATTCCAGATACCCTATCCGAATATGCTTTTGCTGGATTATTACGGGGGAATAAAACAGAGGTAGCAAAAGCATTAAGCTGCGATCTAGAAATCCCGGCTGGCGCTGAGATTGTACTAGAGGGTTATATTGATCCTACGGAGAAAGCATTAGAAGGACCTTATGGTGATCATACTGGATACTATAATGAACAAGAGTATTTCCCGGTATTTACGGTAACCCATATCACGATGCGTAAGGATCCGATTTATCACTCAACTTATACAGGGCGTCCGCCTGATGAACCGGCTGTGTTAGGTGAAGCGTTAAATGAGGTATTTATTCCGATTTTACAAAAACAATTTCCTGAAATTGTCGATTTCTATTTACCACCAGAAGGGTGTTCGTATCGTTTGGCAGTAGTGACGATGAAGAAACAATATGCAGGACATGCGAAACGAGTAATGATGGGAGTTTGGTCATTCTTACGCCAGTTTATGTACACTAAATTCGTGATTGTGTGTGATGATGATGTTAATGCACGTGATTGGAAAGATGTGATTTGGGCGATTACCACACGTTGTGATCCTGCGCGTGATTTAACTTTAGTTGAAAATACACCTATTGATTATCTTGATTTTGCTTCACCTGTGGCAGGATTAGGCTCAAAAATGGGCATTGATGCAACTAATAAATGGCCGGGTGAAACGCAACGAGAATGGGGACGACCAATTAAAAAAGATCCAGCAGTGGTCGCTCGTATTGATCAAATCTGGCAAGAACTTGGGATTGATTAATTTTAATAATAGCAATAATTGCTATAGAACTGACTACTCAATCCATTCTGTTCTGTGATACTATGCAAAAGTTTTTCAGACACAAATAAAGGAGTAAATTCATGTCTCAACTTGATGCATTACGCAAAATGACCGTTGTCGTTGCAGACACTGGTGATATCGAAGCAATTAAAAAATACCAACCAGAAGATGCAACAACCAATCCATCACTAGTTTTAAGTGCCTCACAGTTACCACAATACGCTTCATTAATTGATGAAGCTGTTGCTTATGCAAAAAGTAAAAGTGCAGACAAAGCACAACAATTAATTGATGCAGAAGATAAATTAGCAGTTAATATTGGTTTAGAAATTTTAAAAATTGTCCCAGGACGTATTTCTACTGAAGTGGATGCGCGTCTTTCTTATGATACTGAAGCGACCGTTGCCAAAGCACGTAAACTCATTGCGCTTTATAACGAAGCGGGTATTAGCAATGATCGTATTTTGATTAAAATTGCTTCAACTTGGCAAGGTATCCGTGCTGCGGAAATTCTAGAAAAAGAAGGTATCAATTGTAACTTAACCCTATTATTCTCTGAGGCTCAAGCTCGTGCTTGTGCAGAAGCGGGCGTTTATTTAATTTCACCATTTGTAGGCCGTATTTTAGACTGGTATAAAGCAAATGGTGATAAGAAAGAGTTCGCGCCAAGTGAAGATCCGGGTGTGATTTCTGTAACCAAGATTTATAACTACTACAAACAATATGGTTATAAAACTGTGGTGATGGGAGCAAGTTTCCGTAATATTGGTGAAATCACTGAGTTAGCCGGTTGTGATCGTTTAACTATTTCTCCAGCGTTATTAAAAGAGTTACAAGAAAGCAATGCAGAGCTACCACGTAAATTGGATTATCAAGGTGCAGTATTACCGCGTCCAGCAGCCATGACAGAAGCTGAATTCTATTGGCAACATAATATGGATGCGATGGCGGTAGAAAAACTTGCTGATGGAATTCGTAAATTTGCGGCAGATATCGAAAAATTAGAAGCAATGTTAAGTGCAAAACTATAAGTGATTGCGAATTGATATGTTAATACAGTAAGATAATTCCTGTATTTTTTAGAAAAAGCGTTGGTGTTAATATTCTCCTTACCCAACGCTTTTTTATTTCATTTTACTACTCATCTTTGGCCTAGTTTTAGGCTATAATGCTGACCATTTGTTGTTAAAGAGATAGTTGAAACGTCCGATGAAAAAATATTATTCATTCTTATCCTTGTCGATTCTCTCGGCGTTATATAGTCAAGCGAGCTATGCTGATTTGACCAGTCAATGTTTATTAGGTGTTCCCCATTTTACTGGGGAGGTTGTGAAAACTGATCCTAATGATTTACCTGTTTATATTGATTCCGATAGTGCGGAAATTAACCAACCTAATAACGCCCTTTATACGGGCAATGTGCAAGTTGAGCAGGGGAATCGTAAATTACAAGCTGATTCTGTTTTTATCGAGCAAAAAGGAAATAAGCAAGATCTTCAACGTTATGCGTATGTAAATGGTAATATGAATTACCAAGATAATTTAGTGCAAGTTGTTGGGGAAAAAGCAGATATTCATCTTAATTCTAAAGATGCCAATATTTATCGTTCCAACTACCAATTTGTTGATCGACAAGGTCGTGGCGATGCTGAAAAAGCAGAGTTACGTCAAGATTACCGTTTATTAAAGAATGCGACGTTTACTTCTTGTTTGCCAAATAATAATTCATGGAAGATTCGTGCCTCTGAAATGAAGCAACATATCAAAGAAGAGTATGCAGATTTATGGAATGCGGTGTTTTATGTAAAAGACGTGCCAATGTTCTATTTTCCTTATGTTCAATTCCCAATAGGAGATCGTCGCCGTTCAGGGTTATTGATGCCAGATTTTGGGGCTTCAAGTACAGATGGCTATTATTATGCGCAACCGATTTATCTTAATCTTGCACCTAATTATGATATGACGATTACGCCAAAATATATGAGTAACCGAGGCGTACAATTTTTGGGTGAAGCACGTTATTTAAATATTTTAGGTTCTGGAGTTGTAGCGGGTGAATATATCAAAAATGATCGTTATGAAGATTATACGCAGGATGCCCCTCGTTATTTAGTGTATTGGCAAAATGGTGGTTCTCTTTGGGATAATTGGCGTTTTAATGTGAATTATACTAAAGTGAGTGATCCTCGTTATTTTAATGATTTTTCATCACCTTATGGTAGTAGTACTGATGGTTATGCCACTCAAAGTTTCGCATTAAGCTATTATCAACCAAATTACAATCTCACTGTATCTGCAACGCAATTCCAAGTATTTGATACCGTATCAGTAGGGCCTTATCGGACTTTGCCGCAGATTGATTTTAATTATTATCGTGATGGATTATTTAATGATTTAGTTGATTTTTCTCTCTATTCACAAGCCGTACAATTTAAAAACGATAGTGCGAAAATGCCATCAGCATGGCGTTTCCATATGGAACCTACTCTTTCGATGCCATTAGCCAATCGATATGGCAGTCTAAATTTAGAAACGAAATTGTATGCAACCCATTATTCGCAGAAAAAAGGCGAAGCTGTTGATGCGGTAGAGGTAGAAAAGTCGGTGAATCGTGTAATTCCTCAGTTTAAAGCAGAAGTGGCTACTGTATTAGCATCAAATAAAACATTATTTGATGGTTATACTCAAACTATTGAACCAAAAGTACAATACGTTTATCGCCCTTATCGAAATCAAAGCAATATTGGAACTGATAGTTACAGTTATTTAGGCTTTGGCTATGATTCAATTTTATTGCAGCAAGATTTCTACTCATTATTTAATGATCGACGTTATAGTGGTTTAGACCGGATAGCTTCAGCAAATCAATTAACTATTGGCGGAACAACACGCTTCTTTGATAAAGATGCAGATGAACGTTTTAATCTTTCTTTAGGGCAAATTCTTTATTTTACGCCGTCAAAAATTGATGAAAGTAGTAGAAATCGTACTCAAGGAACTTCCTCTTCTTGGGCGGCAGAAGCCAACTGGAAGATTAACCAACAATGGAATTGGAAAGGCGGTTATCAGTACGATACTTTATTTGATGAAACTGCATTAATGAATATGGCGCTTGAGTATCGTCCATCTGCCGAAAATTTGATCCAATTATCTTATCGTTATGTCAGTGAAAAATATATTGATCAAAATTTAACGGGAAGCAATGTGTATGATCAGAAGATTCGTCAAGTAGGGTTGGCAACAGCGTGGCAGATTAACGACAACTGGGCAGTTGTTGGGCATGTATATCAAGATATTTCATTGAATAAGCCAGTAGAGCAATATATTGGTGTTGAATATCGCACCTGTTGTTGGAAAGCAAATATTGGTGCAAGACGTTATCTCACGGCGCCAAAAGAAGGGCAACAATACTCAAATCGTAATGATACCTTCTATAATAATTCATTTGGAATTAACTTTGAGATTTCAGGATTGGGTAATCGCCACGGTAGCAGTATGAGTAAGATGTTAAGTACTGGAATTATCCCATATTCATATCCATTTAGCTTACGTTAAATCTCAATCCAGTAAAGGATAAAACCCCAGATTTATTGTATAAATCTGGGGTTTTTGTTATTTTTTATGTTGATCGCATTGGCAATCATGGGTATGCACAATCATATGTCCCATTTTTTCTGCTTTTACGGTGAGATAGCCAGTATTATAACGGTTTTCACCTACATTTAATGGTACACGTTCAACTACATTAATGCCTGCTTGTTTCATCGTATTAATTTTTTCAGGATTATTCGTTAATAGACGAATGGCTTTAACACCTAATAACTCAAACATTTCAGCACAAACACTAAAATCACGTTCGTCTTCTTTAAATCCAAGTGCTAAGTTTGCTTCGATTGTGTCCATTCCTTGATCTTGTAACGCATAAGCACGAATTTTATTGATTAATCCAATCCCACGACCTTCTGCACGGTGATAAATTAATACGCCTCGTCCTGCTTCACTAATTTGCTTTAATGCTGCTTGTAATTGAAAGCCACAGTCGCATTTTAGACTATGTAATGTATCACCAGTTAAACATTCTGAATGAATCCTCGCTAATACAGGTTCATCATTGGTGACATCTCCTAACACTAAAGCAACATGTTCTTTATGAGTTTCTGGATGTTCAAAACCGATAATTTTAAAAATACCAAATTCTGTTGGTAAGTTTGCCTGAGCAACAAGTTCAATTTTTGCCATTTTCTGTCCTTAGTTATGTTATGTATGGCGTGATGCTAATCGAATAAAAATGTAAAAGGGTGACATTATATACATTATTTTTCGATTTTTCTGTTACTTTTTGATGATTATTTAGGGGGCTATGGATATTTTATTTGTTGCAGCATTGTAGGCAAAAATTGCCACAGATTCTAATAACAACTTGATGATTGATCTGGAAGGTTAGTAAAGCCCAGAAAATAAGATATAATTCCGCCCAGTTTGACTAACTTAAGCGAGCGTAGATTATGTTATACGGAATTGATATTGGTGGTACTAAAATTGAATTAGCAGTATTTAATCAACAATTAGAAAAGCTTCATAGTGAACGGGTTGATACACCACAAACATCTTATGAAGCGTGGTTAAATGCGGTAGTGCAATTAGTAGAGAGCGCAGATGCAAAATTTAATTGCAAGGGTACAGTGGGTATTGGTGTACCTGGTTTTGTACGTCGTGATACAGGGATTGCTGAAATTACTAATATTCGTGTAGCAGATAACAAACCAATTATTCGTGATTTAACAGAACGTTTGCAAAGAGAAGTACGAATTGAAAATGATGCAAACTGTTTTGCATTATCAGAAGCGTGGGATGCTGATAGTCAACAATATGCAACCGTATTAGGGCTAATTATTGGTACCGGCTTTGGCGGTGGCTTAGTCTTTAATGGTAAAGTACATTCTGGTAAAGTTGGTATGGCAGGTGAAGTGGGGCATATTCAACTCAATTACCATGCATTGAAACTCCTTGGTTGGGATCAAGCACCAATTTATCAATGTGGCTGTGGTAATGAAGCCTGCTTAGATACTTATCTTTCAGGGCGAGGCTTTGAGCTATTACACCATGATTTACTCAAAGAAAAGCTTTCAGCAAAAGAAATTATTCAACGCTTCTATCAAAATGATGCAAAAACGGTGGAATTTGTTGATAAATTTATTGAATTAATGGCAATTTGTTTTGGTAATTTGATTACAGTATTAGATCCAGACGCTATCTTTTTAGGTGGTGGATTATCTAATTTTGATTATATCTATGAAGCATTACCACAACGCTTACCAAAACACTTAATGCGTAGTGCTGTAGTACCTGCAATTTTGAAAGCAAAACATGGAGATTCTGGCGGTGTGCGCGGAGCAGCAGCATTATTTTTAAGTCGAGATTAATTAATAAGATGGAGAAGTAAAAAGATGAAAAAACTATCAGTATTCGCCTCTATGTTGGTGGCGTTATTATTATCAGCGTGTAGTCAATTACATTTTCCTACAGCGTCTGTATCTGAAGCTAAAAGTGTGTCAGATCCATTAGCGAAAGAAGATGCTGCATTAAAAGCGATCAGAGAAACTGCACAACGCTTACCAAGTTTCACGTATGAAACGGGGCAACAAACAGCGACCGCTTATTTTAATCAACAACAAATCACCTTTATTACCGTGAAATCGCCAAAAAAAGTAGAGAATATCTATTTGAAGAATGGGCGTGTTGCAGCGGTGATTAATGATCAACATTACTATGATTTCAGTAAAGGTAATCTAAATAATGAACAATTAGCAGCAGAAAAATGGGTGCAAAAATTAGGTTATAACTCTGCGGATCGCAATATTTCTGCTGTTCGTACAGGTGATGAGGCAAAATTAAACTACTTATGTATTGCAAAAATTCAACAAGTCGCAGGAACGAAAAAAGTATTACGTACTTCAGCAAATAGTGCGCAAAGTACATCACGTTTAACAGCGTCTATGCGTTTGAATGGAAATAAATTTTACCAAATGGACTGTGTCCTTTCAGGGGATCGAGTAGCGAAATTAAGTCTGATCGCAAAATAAGCTAAAACCAAGAGGATAACCATAATGGAAAAAAATATTATCTTGATGAGTGATTCATATAAATATTCCCACTCAGCACAATATCCAAACAAGATGACGTATATGCATCATTACATTGAAAGTCGTGGTGGGCGTTATGGATATACCCAGTTTTTTGGTTTGCAATATTATTTGAAGAAATATCTTTGCCAACCTATTACCCAAGCCATGATTGATGAAGCAGAAGAAATTATGCGGATGCATGGCTTACCATTTGATCGGGTGAATTGGCAATATATTTTGGATACGCATAAAGGGTATCTTCCGTTGCGAATTCGTGCCGTACCGGAAGGAAGCTTAGTTAATAATCATAATGTGTTATTAACAGTAGAAAATACCGATCAGAACTGTGCATGGTTAGTCAGTTTTTTTGAAACATTATTATTAAAAATTTGGTATCCATGTACAGTGGCAACACTTTCTCATTCCTATCAACGAATTTGTCG
Source organism: Gallibacterium faecale (assembly GCF_027920745.1). NCBI lineage: Bacteria > Pseudomonadati > Pseudomonadota > Gammaproteobacteria > Pasteurellales > Pasteurellaceae > Gallibacterium > Gallibacterium faecale. The sequence goes on from NZ_JAQIBB010000101.1 coordinate 57,910, forward strand.
TAAATTCCTACAGGAAACGGCAGAGAGTTTTGATGCATTACCTTTTATGCTGCATGATTTTGGTTATCGTGGTGTATCAAGCGAAGAAAGTGCTTCAATTGGCGGTGGTGCGCATTTAATCAATTTTAAAGGGACAGATAATGTCAGTGCGTTGCTGTTTATGCGTCAATATTATGCAGCCGAAATGGCAGGGTTTAGTGTACCTGCGGCTGAACACAGCACAATAACGTCATGGTCAAAAGCACGAGAAGCAGAAGCGTATGCTAATTTACTCGATAAGTATCAAGATTCAGTGATTTCGATTGTGGTCGATAGTTATGATTACTATAACGCAATTGGCAATATCTTTTGTAAGCAGTTAGCGGATAAAGTGAAACAACGTAAATATCCATTAGTTGTACGTCCAGATAGTGGAGATGCAATCACTAATGTACTATTTGCTTGTGAAAAACTAGCAGAGGCTTTTGGTGCTACTCGTAATCAGAAAGGCTATCTTGTATTAAATAATGTCAGAGTATTGCAGGGCGATGGGATTAATGAGAATAGTACATGGGATTTATTAAAAGCCTTACAAGATAATGGCTTCTCAGTAGAAAATTTAATTCTCGGTTGTGGTGGTTCGTTACTACAAGGTAATTTTGATACCAGTATTAATCGGGATACTCACCGCTTTGCAATGAAATGTAGCTGTGTAATTACAGATGGTAAGTTAGTTGATGTGTATAAAGCACCAATCACAGATAAAGGTAAAGTAAGCAAAAAAGGACGCTTAGATTTAATTTGGGATGGTGAAAAATATAAAACTATCAATATTGATCACTTGCCATTAAACCAATATGCAGAAAATTCAATGATGCAAACTGTATTTGAAAATGGGAAATTACTAGTAGATTGGAATTTAGCTGACGTACAACAAAATGCCCAGCGTTATCAGCCGCAAGTAACAAAATAATAAAATTCTGGATGTTTTTATGAATTTTTCTGAATATGTTGCCGATTTAGTTGCGAAAAACCCTGATGAAAGGGTTTTTCCATTTGAGTATGCAGATAAGAAATATTGGATTAAACAGGTTGAACAAACAACAGGTGCAATGCGTCTGTTAAAGCCAAATCCAACAGCCTCATTACAACGGGAAATCAAAACACTGCAAGATTTAAATCAACGCCATGCCGCAGTCGCGCCGTCGCGCCGTTAGTGTTAGTTGCAGAAACTTATTTTGTGATTGAAGATGTTGGGCAATCAGTAAAACGATACTTAAATGAACCAACTACAACCCCAGAATTTGCGAAAAGGCTACTGAGCGATGCAGCTACCGCATTAGCACAGTTACATCAGCAAGATCTTTTCCATGGTCGTCCAGCTATTCGAGATATGGGATGGAAAGAAGATGGCGTGCGTTTTATTGATTTTGAATCCCAAGTATTTAGTAAGAATTTGCAATTACAAAAAGCACGTGATTTATTGTTCTATATCCATAGTCTTTATGTAAGTGAAAAAGTGTCTGATCAACAAATTGCAGAGAGCATTTCAGTTTACCGACAGCAAGGTGGTGAACAGCAATGGCAATATACTTACCAATTAGTTAATAAATGGCGCTGGTTGTATGCAGGACTATGTTTATTCCGTTGTATTGCACGTACTGATCTCATCGCATTATTGAATTTATTCCGTTTTGTTTTAGCTTACGGTAAGTAGAATACGAATATGAAGATTTACCAAATCAAATTAACACGAAGCGGACACGTTTTTTCGCATGATAATCAATGTTCATTACTTGAAAACTTAGAGCAGCAACATATTCCCCATGAATATCAATGTTGTTCAGGATATTGTGGAGCTTGCCGTGCAAAATTATTACAAGGGCAGGTAAGTTATCGCCAGCCACCATTAGCCTTTTTACAAGAGGATGATGTATTACTTTGTTGTTGTCAGGTAGAGTCTGATCTTGAACTCGATCTCTAATCATTATTTGCCATTTCTACTACATCATTTATTTCTTCTGACCCCATTAAATAATCAAAAATTGACACTTTTAAACCCATCAATTTACGCCAGAATAAGTTCGTTCAAATAACAACGGAGGATAAATTGATGAGTACAATTATTGGTAGTGATGTAGTAAAACGCGGTATGGCACAGATGCAAAAAGGTGGCGTGATTATGGATGTAGTCAATGCAGAGCAAGCTCGTATTGCAGAAGCTGCGGGTGCAGTGGCGGTGATGGCATTAGAACGTGTGCCTTCTGATATTCGTAAAGCCGGCGGTGTGGCGAGAATGGCGAATCCACGTATTGTTAAAGAAGTGATGGATGCTGTATCTATCCCTGTAATGGCTAAAGCGAGAATTGGTCATATTACGGAAGCTCGTGTATTAGAAGCGATGGGCGTGGATTATATTGATGAAAGTGAAGTATTAACGCCAGCAGATGAAGAGTTTCATCTGTTAAAAAGTGAGTTTACTGTTCCTTTTGTGTGTGGCTGTCGTGATCTTGGTGAAGTCTTAAGACGTATTGGTGAAGGGGCTGCAATGTTGCGTACCAAAGGCGAACCAGGAACAGGCAATATTGTAGAAGCGGTACGTCATATGCGGAAAGTCAATGCGCAAGTTCGCAAGGTAGTTGCGATGAGTCATGATGAATTAATGACAGAGGCAAAAAATTTAGGTGCACCTTTTGAATTATTATTACAGATTAAACAGTTAGGAAAATTGCCGGTGGTGAATTTTGCTGCGGGTGGTGTTGCTACGCCAGCAGATGCGGCATTAATGATGGAATTAGGTGCGGATGGTGTTTTTGTCGGATCAGGTATTTTTAAATCTGAAAATCCTGAAAAATTTGCTAAAGCAATCGTACAAGCCACTACACATTATCAAGATTATGATTTGATCGCTCGTTTATCTGAAGATCTTGGTGAAGCAATGAAAGGGATTGAAATATCACAGCTTTCTGCTGCTGAAAGAATGCAAGATCGTGGTTGGTAATATGAAAGCGTTAAAGATAGGTGTATTGGCTTTGCAAGGCGCTGTTAGCGAACATTTAACTCAACTTGCACAATTAGGTGTGACGGGTGTTGCGGTTAAACGTGTTGAACAGCTTGCAGAATTGGATGGAATTATCTTACCAGGTGGTGAAAGTACAACGATTGGCAAGTTAATGCGCCAATATGGTTTTATTGATGCGTTACAACAATTCGCACAGACGAAAGCAATTTTCGGTACTTGTGCTGGTATGATCTTATTAGCGAGAGAGATTGTTGGTGGTGAACCAGCACATTTACAGCTGATGGATATTCAAGTACAACGTAATGCATTTGGGCGACAAGTTGATAGCTTCCAAACAGCATTACAGGTTACGGGGATTGAACAACCCGTACCAGCAGTATTTATTCGGGCACCGTATATTGTGAAAACAGGCAACACTGTTGAAGTGTTAGCCTCTTTTGCGGGACATCCTGTATTAGCTCGCCAAGGTAAATTACTTGCTTGCTCTTTTCATCCAGAATTAACGGATAATTTAGCAATTTTAAAATTGTTTTTGACGTTATGTAGATAATTAGTTGATACCTCACACTTTCTCAGAGATGAAAAAGCGTGAGGTATTGTGATTTAATCTATGGTTAATTGATCTAACCATTCACTAAACTGTTTGGCATCTAAAAATCCAGTAACGCGGCTATTACTAATCTCTCTACCTTGTTGATCAAAAAACAGAATAGTCGGTAAACCTAACACCTGATATTCCTTGCTAAGTGCTTGATTTGCAGCGCTGTTTTTGGTCATATCAACACGTAATAAAAGAATTTTTTGCAAGCGTTGTTGGACTTCTGCTTGATTAAAGGTTTTATGTTCAAACTCTTTACAGGCGACACACCAATCCGCATAGAGATCAACCATCGCAATTTTATGTGGATTATTGCGTAATTGTTGCTGTAATTCTGCTAAATCTTTAACCTGGATAAATTCTTGATGGTTAGTTGATTGCTGTATTTGAGGATGTAACAGTTGTTGTATCGCAGCATAGAACGGTGCGGCAGCAACCATCATCGCCATTATTGATAAAACTTGCCAAATGCGGCTATGTTTACCTGCTAGGGTGATTAGCCAAGCAAAGAAAGCAATCCCGAGTAGTGACCATAAAATATTTTCCCAATAATTTGGTAAAAAACGGGCAAGTAAGATAATTGGTAGAGCTAATAATACAAAGCCAAAAGCGATTTTTACATTCTCCATCCAAGCACCTGATTTAGGTAAAATCTTATTGCCGAAGACAGTAATAGCGATCAATGGCGTTCCCATACCAAGCGCTAATAAATAGAGCGTTAAGGCACCTGTAACTAAGTCACCAGTTTGTGTCACATACAGTAATGCACCTGAGAGTGGGGCAGAAGTACAAGGGGATGCAATCAAGCCAGCGATAGCGCCCATCATAAATACTCCACCATACATACCAGCCGATTGTTTTTGACTTAAAGCTGTTAATTTAGTTTGCCAACTCACAGGAAGCTGTAAAGTAAATAAACCAAACATAGAACAAGCCAGTAGGATAAATAGCAGTGCAAAAGTTCCTAATACGTAAGGGCTTTGTAACCAAACTTGTAAGGATAACCCAACAGCAGCAACAGCTAACCCAAGTAACGCATAGGTGAGAGCCATTCCTTGTACATAAATAATACTCAACAATAAGGCTTTACCTGTATTAACACGTTGTTCTTTGCCAATAACGATAGCAGATAGCAACGGTAACATTGGTAATACACAAGGGGTAAAGGCTAAGCCAATACCGAGTAAAAAGAACCAAAATACCGCAAATTTACTTTGAAATAAGCGCTCAGTAAAAGGCGTGGTTTCAGTAGTATTACTTTGTGCGTTTTCGTTGGTTAAATCAGAGGTAGTAACCTGAGCTGTACTAGGTTTAATCCATTGTGCCAACTCAATCTCTTGAGTTTGTGGTGGATAACATAATCCTTCTGTACAACCTTGATAATTAATAATTAATTTACCTTGTGGCTCAAATTGATTTTGAGTAGGGGTAAGAACAATATCTAAGCCTTGTTCAAAAATTTGCGTTTTACCAAAGTAAGGATCCTCGTGTGTTTTTTCAATAATGGGGGTAATTTGCTGATTAAAAGCGACATTATCGCTTTTGACGGTGACGGTATGCTTATATAAATAGTATTTAGGCAAAATATCCCAATGCAGAGTGATTTTTTGTGGGGTAGCTTGTAGGGAAAATGGAAAAGCCTGTTCAACGGTCAAAAAGTCTGCTTTTTTATCAAAAAGACCAGCAAAGGTAGTATTTGCCACACAAAATAGTAAAAAAGCAATAAAAAACGAGAAACTCTTTTTAATCATATGGTTACTATGGATGATAATAAAATAAGATAATGCGGAAGTTTAGCATAGTTACAGCTGAATTTCTTAGCTGAAATTGTTATACTCATCCAGTTTTGAGTTGTATAAAAGAAAGAGGAAACAATGTCGATAAATTTTGTACGAATTTTGCAAGAAAGTAGCTATTTTGTGCGTAATCGTTACCCAATCGTTGTTACTTTTACTGTATTGTATGCATTGAATACATTAATTTTTCAGCTCATTATGGAAGCAAATGGTGGCTTAGAACAGCTGCAAACAACGCCAAATTCAATCTCATCTAGTGTGATATTTGCTTCTTTTTTCAATTTAATTTTTTCTGTGATTCTGAATATATGGTTTATTTTGACTATTGATCAGGTTTCTACCAATCGGATTGGCGATATCTTTTCATGTATTCCAACCGTATTACAAAAATTAATCGGATTTATTGGTTATAACTGCCTATTAATTCTGGCATTAATGCCATTTATTATGGGAATTAGTATTGGCGCAGTGAGTGGCGGGATTTCACTCTTTATCGGTGGTGTGGTGTGTTTATTAGTAAGTGGTTATTTATTAACTCGTATTGCACTACTGCCATATGCATATTTATTGGAACCGGGCAGAAAGGGGCTAAGAGCTTTATATCAGTTAGTTAATCATCGCCAACAATATAAGGTGATGGTGGTTTATTTACTGTTAGTTTATCTTGTGCCAATATTATTCAGTAATCTATTAGTAGGCTTATTAGGTGCAAATTTATTGGTGTTATCTACTTTAATCATCTCATTTATCAATTTATTCTCACTAATTTTTGCCTATCGTTTTTACCGTATTTTTATTAAGGCAAACTCACTATGAAACAATTATTAGAATTTATCCCACTGATCTTATTTTTTGCCGTCTATAAATTATATGGTGTTCGCGAAGCAGCGATTACTTTGATTGTGGCGACCATTGTTCAATTTATTATCTTAAAAGTGAAATACGGTAAGATTGAAAAGTCGCAATGGATTATGGCAATTGGGATCGTCTTTTTTGGTAGTTTAACAGCTTACTTTAATGATCTTGAATTTTTAAAGTGGAAAGTGACGATTGTTTATGCGTTATTTGCCTTAATCTTGTTAGTTAGCCAATATGGTTTTAAAAAATTATTAATCAAAAGTATGTTAGGCAAAGAGATTCAACTTCCTGAAAAAGTATGGGCAAATCTTAATTTAGGGTGGGGAATATTTTTTGTTGTTTGTATGTTGATTAATATCTATGTGAGCCAATTTTTATCGGATGATATTTGGGTAGATTTTAAATCATTTGGTTTCTTTGGTTTAACCTTAGTCGCATCGTTATTAACTGGCGTTTATATTTATCCACATCTTAATTCTCAAGCAAAACAGAACCATAAGGAAGATTAATCAATGGAAACAACAGTTCGCACACCGGATGGCACATTATTACTGAGAACATTAGCAATGCCATCAGATACTAACGCTAATGGCGATATTTTTGGCGGTTGGATTATGTCGCAAATGGATATTGGCGGTGCAATCTTAGCAAAAGAAATTGCACATCGCCGAGTAGTGACAGTCCACGTAAATAATATGACATTTCATAAACCCGTTTCGGTTGGGGACGTTGTCTGTTGTTATGGTCGCTGTACTAAGGTAGGTAATACCTCAATTCAAGTTAAAGTTGAAGTTTGGGTAAAACGTGTTTTTCAAGATGCTATTTCTGATCGTTATTTAGTAACAGATGCGTTATTTACTTATGTAGCAATTGATGAACAAGGCAGACCAAGCCCTGTGCCACGAGAAAATAATCCAGAATTAGATCAAGCATTACAAATTATTGCTGAGTATCAGCAGCAAGCATAAAGGAGTGAATATGTATTACGTTATTTTTGCACAAGATTTACCAAATACGTTAGATAAACGTTTAGCCGTGAGAGAAAAACATTTAGCACGCCTTACTTTATTACAAGAACAAGGGCGTTTATTAGTAGCGGGACCAAATCCAGCCATTGATGATGAAAATCCAGGAGCAGCTGGCTTTACGGGTTCTACTGTGATTGCTGAGTTTGCTTCATTAGAAGAAGCTAAAACATGGGCATCTCTAGATCCTTATGTTGAAGCTGGCGTGTATGGTGATGTTGTGGTGAAACCATTTAAGCGTGTATTTTAATTTTAAAATTAACTAGTAAAAAAATACCTCGCCGATTGGCGAGGTATTTTTATCTCAAGTCAATATCAATATTACATCAATACATTTGCAATACTAATACCAACAATACATCCTACAACAACTCCGATTAAACCTGGTACCATGAAACTGTGGTTGAAGTAGTATTTACCAATTTTCGTTGTACCTGAAACATCGAAGTTTACAGTTGCGATATCAGATGGATAGTTAGGAATAAAGAAGTAACCATAAGTTGCAGGTAATAAACCAACAAGTAATGGTGCTGGTAAGCCCATTGCAATACCTACTGGAAGCAACATTCTTCCGGTTGCTGCTTGGCTGTTGATTACCACGGATACTGCAAAGAGAGCAAGTGCGAATGTCCAAGGGTAAGCTTTCACCATTTCAGTGATACCAGCTTTAAAGGATGGCATAGCATAAGTGAAGTAAGTATCACTCATCCAAGCAATACCGAAGATAGCGATAGTTGCAACCATACCTGATTTAAACACTACACCATTAGGGACTTTTTTCACATCAGTCTTGGTAATTAATAAGATAATTCCAGCGAAAGCAAGCATCATCATTTGAATAATTACACCCATTGATACAGCTTTTGGTGAGTCGCCAATAGTACGAATAGCTGGGAACATTGCCACAATCACAATGCAGACTAATGCTAATAAGAATAGTAATACAGAGTTTTTCGCAGCAGGTGGTAAGGTTTCATTTAAACTGGTGCTAGTGGTATTTTTGATTAATTGGCTCCACTCAGGATCATTTAAGCGACGTTGATATTCTGGGTCGTCTTTTAGTTCTTTACCACGGCGTAAGCTGTATAAGGAAAGTGCTAATACACCACAGAAAGTTGCTGGAATGGTGATTGACACAATGGTTAATAAGGTAACATGTGAGAAGCCTGGTAATTCAGAAATTTGACCTAAATAGTAAACAACGGCTGCAGAAATTGGGCTTGCTGTAATCCCGATTTGAGAAGAAACAGAGGCTGCTGCCATTGGACGTTCAGGACGAATACCATTTTTTAAAGCAATATCACCAATAATTGGCATAATGGTATATACCGCATGACCAGTACCTAAAATCATAGTCATAAAATAGGTAACCATTGGCCCGAGAATAGTAACACGTTTTGGATTACTACGTAGGATACGTTCTGCGATTTGTAACATATATTTCAAACCACCAGCCGCTTCAAGTACAGATGCACAGGTTACAACGGCTAAGATGATTAACATTACGTCAATAGGTGGGGAAGATGGAGGCATACGGAGGATAAAGACTTCAACAATTAATCCAATACCGGACACAACACCCAGCCCGATGCCACCGTAGCGGCTACCAACATATAGGAAAAAGAGTAGTAGAATAAATTCAGCGTATAGCATAAAGACCTCAATAAGATTGTTTAACAATAACTCGATGGAGGTAATGATAAAGTAAGCCAAAAAGATCGCAATCTTAATTTAAAAAAAGAGAATAAAATTTAAAAAAAAGTTTATTTACA
>NZ_JAQIBB010000102.1:0-10586 GCF_027920745.1 Gallibacterium faecale
TCTGTGGTAATAGTGTTTTTCTAATTATCCTTTATTTTTATAATTAAATCTAAGCGTTTATCCAAATGAAAGCGTCTTTAAGTTCTTCCGCAAGACTTAAAGCCCCCTTTCCACCGTAATTTTTAACATGATATAAAATAGCCTGCTTGATTCGTTCTTTATCTTCATCAGACAGGATTTCTTCTACAATAACTAACTTCAACTTTTTAGGGTTTCCTAATTGTTCGTTTAAAATGATTTGTTTAATCATCTCGTAGTTTTCATTTTGATAGGTCATAACACCTCTTTTTTTCTAACTTGATATAGAAACACACTAATAATAAATGCGTTTCCTAATGCCTACTCAATGCGTTGTAGTGCAAACAAAATGAGGAAATTTGCATCAAGCAGGCATTAGATTTGGTAGTGGGCGTGGGAATCGAACCCACATTACATCACTTATCTGGTGATTGCTTACAGAGGTATAAGCTCTGCTCTAATACCAATATTAGCAAGCCCACTAATTTTTATTATTCAGGACTGCACTTAAAGTTATTTAAGTATTGATTAATTACCTAGAAGGAGGTTAATAACTAAAAATGCAGTCTTGAATAACAAAACTTGTCTCTCCAAGTCGTCACGCCCTTATAGCCGCGTTTGCTAGATATTTTTTCGTTAATGCCGCTTTGGTAGTTACTTCGCCCTTGCTTCAACATTCCTTTCAGTCTCACTACGAGTCATCGGCTCGGTCAAAAATAATCAAAAAACCCTACTGTTCTTTTTAACGATTCGTGGGCTTGTTCGCCTAAAATTCCCCAATCGTTGTAGCAACTATTTCTAGCCGTGCATTTCACACTCAAGCAAGTAAGCAGCGCTTCCCTTGATTTTCCGTCCACCTCTCTTAGGACGAGAAACACAGTTTTCTGCTCGGGGGTTACTCAACTTAACACAGTTGATCACTTACCGCCATTGCCACGCCATTTCATCAACAAAATCAGCGCCTTTCTTTACCCTGTAAGGCTCAGGTATAATGTTTTTCTCTTATCTCACTAAAAGGAAAACATTATGAAAAATGAATACGGCACTATTACTTGGGAAGTAACGTCACCTATTATCGGGTTCGACATCGACCAAGATACAGGTTGCGTGCGTATAACCTACAAATCCTTGAGTCATTCTGAGTATCTGGATACTTTTGTTGTTCAGATTTCGCCGAAAGCGTCACTTGAACTATTGTCTCTTTTCCATAAACTCGAAAAAGAGCAGGTATCGTTACTCGAAGAAAAAGCCAAAGAATATTCCGTACAATAAACTCTCTCATTTATATGCTGTACCTTTTATTACACCACCTAAGTGATGGTGTTATTTTGTTGATGAGTTGTTAAAGAGCATTGAGATTATTAAAACCTCTATTACTGCCCTATCTATTTTGGATAGGGCTTTAATAGAAGCTCTTTCGAGTCTATAAACGTTCTAATATTCCATTGGCAAGTGCCATACTTTGTTCAATGAGCCAGTCCATAAAAGCATTATCTTTTTTCGCTAATTCCATTAGCTCTTTAATTGATTTACCGCTTTTTTCTGATACATCGCATAAAACATCAAAAGTCATTAAACTAAGAGTTTTTTCAGTAATAATGTTATTCATCTTGCTTTTCCTCATCGTTGTTTTACTGCATCTCGTTTTGATGGAACCATTATCACTTAAAGTGATTTAAATGTAAATAGCAAAATGTGATTATTTTTGCATAAAAATCACTAAAAGTGATTAAGGTATTGTTTTTAAAGAAGAACCAATTAAAAAAAATAATTTAATCGATTATTTTTTAGACGTTTTTTTTGAGTTATACTAAGATTTAGTAAGGAATGAGGGGATAATATGGTTAATAAACTACATGACTTTGATATGTCAGAGCATTTACGCACAGAAGAAGAAATACAGCTTTATCTTAATGAGATTTTAAGTGAGGGAGATATTGATTTACTTCTTTCTGCTTTAGGGGATATTGCCAAAGCACGCAATATGAGCCAATTAGCCAGAGAAGTAGGCGTAAGCTCTTTCAGGGTGCGGTAATCCGACACTTGTCACTGTGTTTAAGGTAACGCAGGCGTTAAAGTTGAATTTGGAAGTCAAGCCTGCTTAACTTAAACTAACAACTATTTTTTGCATTTAGCAAAATAGTTAAATTCAAGATAATTGTTAGAGTGTTTTAACAATAATCTATTTATTTTCAATAAGTTAGTATTGAAAATTCAGTTTTTTACTTTTTGTTAGTTCAAGATAATGAGTACAAATTTGAACTATCATTTTCGTGGCGTCACGAAGATTGTTAAGCCACAGTTAAACATTAGTAAGGTGATATTCGTTTTCTATTACATTGACATGATTTATTTGTTTAAATTAAACAAGGTATTGGCGTAAATAAAGCAAGGATTTGGTTAAAGAAAATTGCTAAGAGCGGTTGCGTTAGTAACTATTGAATCTACTGCAAAGCTTTTTAAGTGATTTTTCTGAGGCTTTTTTGGGTAAATTATTTCTTACATTACTGCGTTTTTGTGCTTTTGCCATACGATCACCAAAATAACGTTTGAAAATTTCATAGTCAGGTTTCGATTCTGGTTCTACTTCATAAAATGAAAGTTTTCCATATATAGCACATAACCAGTCAGCACATTGGATTGTTTGATACAACTTACTATCCACTTGCACTGGTGCTTCAATTAGTTGATATTTCCCATTTTGATGCATTTCATAAATAGCATTTTTCACGATATTCGCACTTGACTCGCTGTCATCCATAAAAATGAGAAACTAAGCATTTTGGTTTTTAAATTCATCATCTAGACGTTTAATAATTTCCCTTAAGCTAGATAAATAAACTCTTTGAGCATCATGCTTTGCTATATCTTTTTGCTTAGCTTCACCGACATAAAATAAAAAACCACCACGTTCGGTTATTTGATTAATAATGCGATTGGTTGATCGTGTAATATGTTTTGTGTAATTTCGCAAGTTGGCTACTGAATATTGCTTGGAACCTTTCTTTTCCCATGTTGAAAGCTTAAAGGTTTCACCTTGCTCTTTTGCTTGTTTTCTTGCTTGAGGAATATCATATTTTTCAAATAAGTGTTGCTTTAAATTGAAAAAGAAAGAAGAAAAAGGACGAACTTCTTCGATAGGTAAGACAAACCCTCCTAAGCCAAACACAGGATGAGTTTTATGGGTTGGGTGATCCACACTAATATATGGACCTACATGACCAAATTCATCAAGGTAAACAATATAAGTTCTAGAATGGGACATATAATTTCCAAGGTAGTAAATACACGGAAGCCCAATCATAACGATTGGGCCCCGGAATCAGCAGCAAAGAATTATAAAAATAAATTTTTAATAATCTCTGCTTCTGGGGCCTTATAATAGTATTTAGATTTTTATTGTCAAGTGAAATACCTTTCAAACGTTTATTTCTTAACCAATAGTTGAGCAAGCAGTTAAGCAAGAAAAAATAGCTCTTAAGCAAGGAACAATTATTAATCTATCACATTGAAATTATTAATAATTTTTAGATTAAGCAAGTTTTAATAAAAAATAAGCAAGGTAAGTAGAAAGACATCTAGGAGAAGGATAAATTACTATGAACACCTGTAATATAGCGATAAAGAAATTAGGGTTTGAATGTGAAACCTTAACAGAAACAGTAAGTTATGTAGCTAGCCCATTTACTTATGTAGATGATGGGCAAGTGATTGGTGCATTTATCCAAAGTTTAGGCAATAATCGTTTTAAGGTAACTGATGATGCAAATGCTCTCTTTAATATGGAAAGTAGAGGGATAAATATTACTAACAGTCGATTCTCTAAAATGCAGAGAATATTGAATCAGCAAGGGATCGAACTCTCTCAACAATGTGAAATTGTTTGTTATGCTACTGAAGAAACGTTAGCGGAATCGGTTCAATCTGTCATTAAAGGTGGCATGATCGCCTCAATAATAGGGATAAATTGGCATAAGGAAATGCGTCAAAAATAGATGAGTTATCATTCCTTACAAGCCTCAATCCATAAAAAAACCGCCAATCGGCGGTTTATTTTGCTATTTTATAAAATTATGAATATCAAGTGGGATATTTATAGATCCGTAGCCACCAGAAGCTAGAGTTGAAACAATAAACGCCCTAGATTGAGGATATAAATTTAGTAATAAGGCTCTTTTTAACTCAATACTATTCCATTTATCTTTATTTAAATCAGTTTCAAATTGAATATCGAAAAAATGGCTTAGGTACAAATTGAAATTTTTTGATTTTATATCAACTCGCACCTCTGCTGGAAATAACGTTAAATTATCAGAATCATAAGGTGCTAACAGCCAAGAACTTACGAAAAAATCAACATCACCATCAACTACCTTCATATCATTTTCAAGATATGAATCCTCGATAGAAAATTTAACAACTTTGTTTTTTTTGATTTCAAATTTCATTTAAGCCACCTTGATATTAAATCCTAATGTACTTTCATTAAAAAATAACTTATTTATATTTATTTTTTCATGAAAATCTACTTTCTTTAAAAGATAATCTCTTGTGAGAAGATCAATTGAAATATGTAATCCCTCGTGTAACTTTCTAATCATCTTTAAATTAAGTTTTCTTTTGTAATTTAACACTTCAGATACTTTCGATGGACTACCAAAATACACAACCATATCTTGATTAGATAATCCGTTTTGTTCCATATAAAATTTTATAATTCTAATTGGATCTGTATTAATAAGGTTACTTGGGTATTTTTTCTCTTCATACTTTTCAATTAAAAGTGAAAGTAATTCGAACTCATCAAACTCAGGCGTATTTTCAATTAAATCCAATTCAGATAGCTCTAATATACGATCCATTGCTGCATTATACTGCTCTTTTGTTTTAATTAATGTCCACATACTATCTATCACCTAACTTACTTAATTTACTAAAATCTAACTTATCATACTCTGAGTGAGTACCAATCCACTTAATTAAAAGACTTCCAGAAATATAAATAACTTTTACAAACAACCTGTGATGATTGCCATTAATATTAAATATGCAATGATTCTTTGGTAAAAAATCTACACTACTAAATTGATTTTTTATGTCTTGAGGTGATTTGAATTCAACGGATTCCATTACCAAAATCCAATCTTCTATTGAAGATCTGGCGTTTGGATGGAATCTTATATAATCATACAACATCTCTTTCCCCAAGATTTTCATTATAATACCTCATAATTCCCAAAATGGGAATTTTTAATAATCTTTTTTTTATACAAACTTATAGAGTTTTAATTAGCTGTACAGCCATACCAATTTATCTTTATTAAGAAACGATTTGACTTTGTATAGTCAACTCACCTACAAATAACTCCGATGCTCAACAGCTACACCGATAATACGGATATCTTGTTTCATTGAGCTAAGAGTTGGAAAATCTGGATTAAGGGGAACTAGCTCAAAGTGCGGATTACCCGAAACAGAAATATCGCCTAACTCACGATAACGTTTTAGTGTCGCTTCACCATTACCATTGACTGCAGCAACAAAATCGCCTGGATGAGGACGTTTGTTAGGATCAATTAACACTAAATCACCTTCACTAAATTTTGGCTCCATTGACATTCCACCAATCCGTAAAAAGAAGGATCCTTCTCCTGCATCAATTTCGCTGTCGATATATTCATAGCCTGTCTTGTCTTTATAGTCGCACACTTCTGTCCAATTCCCTGCTTGAATAGAGCTAATGAGTGGGTAGGAGTAAGAACTTTTTACTATAACTGGGACAACATTAGGTTCTCCAAAAGCAAGATCGGCAGGTTCAATTCCTAGCACTTTTGCCATTACTTCTATATCGCCTAAATCTGGGGTTCTTGCATTTATTTCATAATTTCCAATTCTAGATTGTCCCCACTTTGAACGCTCTCTTGTATCTATTTTTGATACAGCTTCTGCGAACGCTTTTTGATTTAGACCTGATTTTGTTCTAAATGCCTTAATTCTCTCACCGATTGTTTTCATAAAATTCTCCCAATCTAATTGAATTAATAATATCACGCAAAGAAATACTGTTCAAAAACACAAAACGAGATTGACGAAAATCACTAATAGTGATTTAATAAATAGTAAAAATCACAAAAAAGGATGTGCTAATGAATAACCTTTCTAAAATTAGGAAAAGTCTTGGCATTACTCAAAAACAGCTTGCCACTGCTTTTGGGTGTAATCAGTCAAGAATTGCCAATTATGAATCTGGTCATCGTGTCCCATCTTTAGCTAATGCAAGAAAGATTGTTGATGCTTTAAATTGTTTTGGGGCAAATGTATCAATTGATGATGTTTTCCCTTTACAAAACTAATTTACCAAATCTACATATAAATAAAACCATAAAAAACAAAGGAAATTATGACTATGAAAAAGACGATCATAGAAATGATAGAGAAATGCACTGGTGGCAAAGCTGCTGTAGCTGCATTTCTAGGTATGACAGAAGTCCAATTTAACAACCGTTTATATCAAACAAAAGGACAACATTTTACTGATGATGAACTAATTGCTATTGAGTTGGAATATGGCGTATCTGATTGGTCTGATGAGATCAATAGAAGATTAGGAAAAGTCAGCTTCTCTATTCCAGATAAAGAACAAGTGGATCTTGTTGAGCTTTCTCAACTCCAATTACAAGAGTTAGCTTCTAGAGGGATCTTATTCTCAAAATTAAATGAATTTTTAGAAGATGGAGTGCTAACTAAAGAAGAACAGGAAACGATTCACAAATTACTTCACAAAGCACAACAAAAAATGAGTGAGTCTGTTGAAGTAACAATTTCTTTATACAGTAAAAAGTAAAAATGAAAAACCACCGCAGCAACGGTGGTTAGTTTGGTTATATATAAGGAACTATATATGAATGAATTATTACCGATAAATAGAGAAAAAGCAAGCATTACGATGAGTAGTCGTGAGATTGCGGAGTTGTGTGAAAAACAACACGCTCACGTTCTTCGTGATATTCGTAATATGCTTGATGAACTCTATCCAAATATGGATAGTATTGATTTTAAAGGAATTTTTATTATTAAAAATCCTGTAACAGGTTTAACAAGTGAAATCCTTTTACCTAAACGAGAAACAATGATTTTGGTTTCTGGCTATCGGATTGATTTAAGAGCCAATATTATTGATCGTTTAGATGAATTAGAAAACCAGCAAAAAACAACCGCTCTTTTACCACAAAACTACCTACAAGCCTTAGAAGCATTGGTGGAGAAAGAGAAGCAAAACCAAGCCTTAGCTTTAGAAAATAAAGAACTAAAACCAAAAGCTGCATTTGTCGATCATTATGTAGATGTAGGAACAAGTAAATCATTAAGAGAAGTAGCAAAGATTTTGAAAATGCCTGAAAAAGCAATGATTGATCGTCTTATTAGTGATCGTTTGCTCTATCGCCAGTCTGGAAAGTTATTGCCATTTGCCACAGAGAAAGCCAAGCCACTTTTTACAGTAAAAACAGGCATAGCAGAACATGGACACAATTATACGCAAACTAGAGTAACAGCGGAAGGAATGCGTTTTATTGCAGAACAATATGCAACGGAGTTGATGCAATGAGATTTAGTAGTTACATAAATAATCAACGTTGCCTTGAATGGGGATTAAATGCAAATCAAGGAGCGTTATTTGATTTACTTAATCAAGCAAGCAGTTGGGCAAAAGAAGTTGTTATTGAGGGTATTGTATATTACTGGGTTTCTCGTAATGAAGTTATTAAAGAGTTACCACTATTTTATTCAAAATCTGACACAGTTTATCGACACTTTAAAGATTTAGCTGAAAAAGGATTAGTTGAATATCAAAAATTAGAGGGTAAAGACCTTATTCGATTAACAGAAAAAGGTAAAACTTGGAATGATTTTAACTCGGATTTTAATCCGAATAACTCGGAAATGGATCCGACACTCGGAAATAAATCCGAAAAAACTCGGATTGAAATCCGAAAAAGCTCGGATCTAAATCCGACAAATAATAATACTAATAATAAAAATACTAATGATCATATTAATAAAAAAACTACGCAAAAAAAGTCGCCTGTACTTGAGCTTTTAGCTGAATTTGGGATTACAGGACAACTGGCAGAAGATTTTATTACTCACCGTAAATCGAAAAATTCACCAATTACTAAAACCGCACTAGAACGCCTACAAAAACAAGCTGACTTGGCTGGCTTACCGCTTGCGGAGGTAGCGGAAGTTATGATTGAGCGAGGCTGGCGGGGGTTTAATGCAAATTGGAATTGGCAAGCTTCATCTGACAAGTCTGTCCAGTCAAAGTTTGATGATAATGATGACAGTTGGTGGCGTGGCAAGACTATCGAGATCAGGGGGTATTAATGCGTAATTTTGCAAATACACAACTTACTGAATTAGTTGGAAACGAACCAAATTATCAACAAACCTCAGTTGGAGAACAAGTTATTCCACCGCACGTAGCTAAATTTGTTGATCGGTTATTTATTCGCTTAAAAGCGATATTCCCAGCGTGGAAATCAGCATTTGACAGTGAAGAAAGTTATCAAGAAGCGAAACGCCTTTGGTTAGAAGCGTTGGTAAATAACGGCGTTACGACCGCAGCACAGTTTAAGCGAGGGATAGCTCAAGCAGAACGTAAGGATGTCCCATTTTTTCCTAGTGTTGGGCAATTTATTGCGTGGTGCAACACTGAAAATTACGCCGAGTTAGGATTACCAACACCTGATGAATTGAAACACCGCTTAAATAAATTTCGTGCGAATGGTGGTTTTGCGGAGATTGATCGCTTTGAGTTTATGTCAGATGCGGAATATTGGCTGATTACTGAGATTGCGAACAAGTCAATTCAAAAATCTTATAGTGAGGCGGAAGAGCTTAAAGCGATGAAAGAGGCGTTAGACAAGATGGCAAAACGCTTAGAAAAAGGGAAGGTACTACCAAAACCAACTCGATCATTACCTGAGAAAGTTGAATATCTGGATCCTGAAAAAGTTAAACAAGGTTGGGCTAATTTGAAAGCGTTAGTGGCGAGAGGTTAGTAATGAGTATTGATAAAGATAACATCAAATTAGTTTGCCCAAACTGCGGTGGGGAATTAACGGATTTATGGGACGGTGAACCAGTGAGTGCGTTTATCGGAGAATGGTCTGACGATAGATTTCGCTGTGAGGGGAAATGGGAAGAGTCTGAAAAATGGGGTCCGTATGCCTGGTTTAACCGAACAAAATCATGTGGCTACTTTGGTTTAAAAGATTTGGGTGTTAAGCCTGAAGAGGAATAATAAATGAGTTTTGATAAAGATACATACCCAACACCACTATCTGTATTTAACCAAATAGATGCAGAATTTAACTTTACGATTGATGGAGCAGCATTGCCACAGAATACAAAGTTAGAGCGCTATGTTACACCAGAAATGGATTTTTTAACTTATCAGCTAGAAAACGAGCGAATCTGGATTAACCCACCATTTAGCGATCCACATAGCTTTATTAAGCGTGCAGTTGATCTATATGAAAACCACAACTGTTTAGTAGTGATGCTTTTGCCTGTAGATATCAGCACAAGATGGTTTTCACTAGTTGCAGAAAAAGCAACGGAAATACGCTTTATTGTTGGTGGGAGAATTAAGTTTTTAAATCCAGAAACAGATAAATGGACTGATGTTTGTCGAGGGAATCATTTAGCTATATTTAATCCTGCTCACAAAAGTATGGGACAGGCTATCCGCCACATCCATATTTCACGGTTTAAAAATTTAGAGTGGAAACAATAATTTAATTAAAAAAGGTTGGTCTAGTATGAATAAACTAAAAATAGCTGAAGAAATACTACTTAAATTTGGGGCAAGAAAATCTTATGAGATGACAAAAAATTGCACTGGATTTCTTAAAGGAAAAGAATCATTCGTTTTATCTCTTTATGAAGAAGAATTAATGCTTTCAGTTGGATTCGTAGGGCTAAAAGCTAATCTTAAAAAAGCCGAAAAAATAGCTAATAAAATTTTTGGTAAGCATTTTAGTGTTAGACATATGAAAGAAAACAGAATGGATGGAATTCGAGCAAGTTATTTTCAGCTTGAACTATTAAATTAGGGGACTCAATGCCAACTCAAAACTTCCTTCCTTTTAGATTAATTAACGAGCAAGTAAAACACAATGCAATTAAATTTATTGCGAGTTTGCCAGTAAATGAATTCGATCCAATTGTTATTGATTTTAAATCAGATAGTAGAACGTTACAGCAGAACAACAAATTTCACGGAATGCTACAAGATTTTGTTGTTCAAGCGACATGGAGCGGACAGAGATACGATTTATACGGATGGAAAAATTTATTGGTAAGTGGTCACACTATTGCAAGCGGATACCCTTACGAATTAGTTAGGGGGCTTGAAGGTGAATTAGTTAATACACGAGAAAGCACCGCAAAAATGGGGATAAAACGAATGGCGAGTTTAATTGAGTATTCCACAGCTTGGGGTACGGCTAATGGAGTCATATTTAGCGACAACTTTATGAGAGGGTAAGATGAAATTAATAAAA
>NZ_JAQIBB010000103.1:0-10559 GCF_027920745.1 Gallibacterium faecale
TATTATTACCAAATATCTGCCATTTTATTTCTTAATAATTTAATTATTTTACGGCTTGTTCTAATTCATCAACCATCATTTCAGTTGCTTTTAATCCACCAAACGCTAAATACCAATTAGCGGCATCTAAATAAACAATATGTTTTTGTTGATATGCGTTAGTTTTCTTAATTAAATCATTTTCTAAAACAACTTTAGCATTATCTTTTTTCTCGGTAATTGCTGCTGTACGATCAACCACTAATAAATAGTCTGGATTTTTCTCTAATATATACTCAAAACCAACACTCATACCGTGAGTAGAAGATTTGATATTTTTATCTGCTGGTGTGAATCCAAATTTTTGATAAACCAAACCATAACGAGAAGTATCGCCATACGCACTAATTCTATTTTCATTTACTAATACCAATAGTGCTGTTTTGCCTTTGGTTAGTGCTGCTAATTGATTCACTCTGCTTTCTAAATTAGCAATTTTCTCTTTAGCCAACGCTTCTTTATTCACAATCTTGCCAAGAATTTCAATATTATTGACTAATGATGGATAGAAGTTAGTAAAGTCATTTTGATAATAAAAAACAGGGGCAATTTCTTTAAAACGATCTAACATTTTTTGCTGACGGCCTGACGCAATAATTAAATCTGGTTTTAATTCATTAATCTTTTCAAATGCAGGCTCTGGTAACGATCCTACATTCGCAAAACTGTCCGCTTTGAATGATTCTAAATAAGCCGGTAATGCAGTTGATTTTGGAATCCCAACAATGCGATCAGTTGCGCCTAATTCACGTAATGTATCCGCTACACCATAATCTAATACCACAATGCGTTTTGCGTCTTGTAGGATCAGCTGTTCCCCTACTGGTGTTGCGACGGTTATCTCTTTTGCTTGACCCGCTAAACTGGTAAATAAGCTAAGCAAGCCTAACAGTCCTACTGCAAATTTGATCGTTTTTTTCATTTCTCAGTTCTCCTTAATTAAATACGAATAAAAACTAACGAAAATAAGTGGCAATACGTTGCCCATTAATCTGTTGGATAGGAATATGCATATCATAAATATTGGCTAATACTTCGGTTTGCATAATGGTTTCTACCGACCCTTCTGCTACTAATCTACCTTGTTGCATCGCAATAATATGGTCGGCATAGCAGGAAGCAAAATTAATATCATGAATCACAATCACCACTGTCTTACCTAAATTTTCGACTAACTTACGTAATACCTGCATAATTTGTACTGAGTGTTTCATATCTAAATTATTCAGTGGTTCATCTAATAAAATATAGTCGGTATCTTGTGCTAGCGTCATCGCAATATATGCTCGTTGCCGTTGTCCACCACTTAATTGATGAATCTGTTTATCGCGCAACGCATCTAAATTCATATAATTAATTGCATGATCAATCGCTTGATGATCTGCCTTAGTTAAGCGACCTTTGCTATAAGGGAAACGCCCAAATGCAACTAACTCTGCAACAGTTAAGCGTAAATGAATATGGTTACTCTGCTTTAGAATCGCTAATTGGCGGGCAATAGCTTCGCTACTTTGTTGTTGTAAAGGTGTGCCATTTAAAATCACCTCACCTTGATCTGCTTGTAATAGACGACTCACAATTGCCAATAAAGTACTTTTCCCCGCACCATTTGGCCCGATAAAAGCGGTTATTTTCCCTTGTGGAATCGTTAATGAAACATCATCGACCACTAATTGCTGGCCAAACGTTTTACTAATATGCTTTAGTTCTATTGCCATGCTTTATTTGTCCTAAGTAATAAATAAATGAAATACACCCCACCAATAAAATTCACCAAAATGCTTAATGTTGTTTTAAAGGTAAGAATTTGCGCCACAATAAATTGTCCTAATACCAAAGTGATAATTGTGATTAATACTGCGGTCGGAATTAACCATCTATGCTGATGACGAGGCATAAATTCAAACGTAATATTCATCACCAGTAAGCCTAAAAAGGTAATTGGTCCAACTAACGCGGTCGCAATCGAAACCAAAATAGTGATAATCAGCAATAATTGTTTGGTTACTCGCTTATAATTCACCCCTAAATTAATTGCCTGATCACGTCCTAATGCCAGTACATCAAGCACTCGGAAATAACGAATACTTGCCAGCGCAGTAATAAAAATAATTGCTGTCGCTATCCATAAAATATTGGTATTAATCCGATTAAAACTTGCAAAACCAATATCTTGCGTAATTTGAAATTCATTAGGATCAATTAACACTTCCATAAACGTTGTCATACTTTGGAAAAGCGTACCAAATACAATTCCCACCAAGAGCAAGAAAAACATACTCTGCTGTTCTTGTTGGAATAACAAACGATAAAGCAATAACGCAAAAATCATCATCACCGCAGTGGAGAAGAAAAAGAGTCCTATTGAATCAATAGCCAATAAAGCGGCTGAACCTGAAGCAAAAATAATTGCTGTTTGAATAAATAGATATAAAGAATCTAATCCCAGCACACTTGGAGTCAAAATGCGATTATTCACTAAAGGCTGAAACAACATAGTAGCTAAGGCAATCGCTGTTCCCGTTGCAATAATCGCTAACAATGACAAACTCCGATGGGTTAAGGCATATTCCCAACGAGAAGGTAACTGATAAAATAAATAGCCAACACTCACTACCACTACAAGTAATATCAATAAAACCATTTTTAATTTAGCCGACACCAAACTACGCATTACGATACCTTTTCAACAACAAATACAGGAAGATCGCACTACCAAACACGCCCACGACCGCATTAATTGAAATTTCATAGGGGTAAATCACCACTCTACCTAAAATATCGCAGCATAGAACAAAGATAGCGCCAAGAATGGCGGTATGCGAAAGTGTTTTACGTAGATTGTCGCCTAAATAAAGTGTCACAATATTTGGTACAATCAAACCAAGGAATGGAATCACACCTACTGTTACAATTACAATCGCCGATACAATCGAAACTATTGCTAAACCTAGATATAACACCTGTTTGTAATTCAGTCCCAGATTAGTAGCAAACTCCTCGCCCATTCCCACAATAGAAAAGCGTTGGGCAAAAATATAGGCTAATAGTAAGGTGGGAATACTGATATAGAGCATTTCATAACGCCCACTCATAATCAGAGAGAAATCCCCTTGTAACCACGCAGAGAGGTTTTGTAGTAAATCTTGTTGATAAGCGATAAAAGCGGTAATTGAGCTAATAATATTGCCAAACATAATGCCAACTAATGGCACAAAAATGGTATCTGTAAACTTTAGTTTTGCGAGTAAGGTCATAAACAGCAATGACCCAGCAAAAGCAGCAATAATCGCCACGGCGGATTTTAATAACATCGACGCATTTGGAAAAAATAAAATCGCTAATAACACACCTAATCTTGCACAATCCATTGTGCCGGCAGTAGTGGGCGATACAAAACGATTGCGGCTTAGTTGCTGCATAACTAACCCACAGATACTAAGGCTAGCACCTGCAATCAAAATACTAATTAAACGTGGAACTCGGCTAATCATCAACACTTGCCATTGTTCAGTATCAAACGATAATAAGCCGGTTAAAGTGACCGAACTGACGCCAATGAGCAATGAAAAGAGCGATAACACGACTAGAAGTAACAACAAATATCGTCGCTGAATCATTATTTATTTTATCCCAACAAACAAAATGAGAATTGTTTTTATTTTTTCAGGCGGTCAATATTGCCACTATAAAAAATGAATTTCAAGTAGAAAATCGGAGTAGGTCGGGGTAGGCTGCTTGATAATCAGTGAAAATAGGGGATGGGCTGATAAGGGGTGATTGATGATGGCAAACTAAAAACCCACGAAAAATCGTAAGTTAGATAACTAACAAATCTGAAATTAATCACGAATCTTAATAAAGGCTTAATGGGTTCCCTCTCACACTTGCCCGAATGCAAATAAGATTTTCAGGCAAAAAAGTGATCATTTTTCGAACGCAGTGAGAAAAATCTCTGTTTTTTGCCGCCCGGAAAATCTTATTGGAATGAGGAATAGCAAGTGTGCGAGGGTGTGTTTCTTTTGCCTCCTTTTCTTTACACAAGTAAAGAAAAGGAGGTCCCCTTTAGGGCGAAACCTAAATGTGAATTAAAGCAAAAATATCTAAAGATTAAATTTGACTTTGTCAGCAGTCTAAAAAACCACGAAAAATCGTGGGTTTAATTACCAAATATCCTTCAATTATTTCGCAACACTAAAGCCATATTGAATAAATACTTGTTTCGCATCATCTGATTGCAAATAATCAAAGAATGCTTTTGCTGCTTTGCTATCATGATCTTTTAATAAGGCAACTGGGTATTCCACTTTTGGATAGCTATCTGCTGGGAACACACCAACAACTTTCACTTTTTTACTTTGTTTAGCATCAGTACCATACACTACACCTAAACGTGCTTCATTACGTTCTACTAACGCTAATGCAGCACGTACATCTTTACCACGAGCTAATTTAGATTCAATTTTATCCCAGAATCCTAATTTAGTGGTTGCTGCTTTCATATATTGACCAGCCGGCACATGATCAGGATCGCCGACAGAAAGAAAATTATTATCTAATTGCTTAATCCATTCACCTTTTGCAATATCCACTTTATCAATTTTGCTGTCTTGATTTGCAATCATCACTAATTCATTACCAACTAAAATTTTATCGCTACCTGCCACAGTTAAACCTTTTTCTTTCAGATAGTTCATCCATTTAGTATTAGCAGAAACAAAGATATTTGCTGGTGCTCCTTCAGCAATTTGGTTTGCTAATGTTGATGAAGACGCAAAAGAAAAGACAATTTCATCATCAGGTGCTTTTTTCTTGTAATCATCAGCAACTTGCTGCAAGGCGTTAGTCATTGAGGCTGCGGCAAATACCGTAACTTGTTCTGCATTTGCCATGCTTGCAGTTAAAGCAACTAATGAGGTGACTAATAATTTTTTAAACATAGGCTTCTCCTATCAAAAATTGATTATGAACTATTAATCTAAGAGAAATCTCTTAATTAATACTTCCGTAAGGCAAAATATTACCTATGGAAACGAATTGTAGGCAATTATCCACTAACAAGCGAGCATATTCTGCAAATAATTGATATCCAAATTTATTATATCTGGTTAATAAGCTAATAAGTGGATATGCAGAATATTAAGATAAACTTGTTGATTTACAATAAGTTGCATTTTTTGATAAATTGATTTTTCGATAGGAACAACCACCATCATTGATGCTGAAATCGTTACAGTTACTGCAATATGAGTTGCCATTTCAACAATTCTAGTGATAGTTCCTTGACAACAATGAGTAACGCTACTGTCAATCGGTGGTACTAAAGAAAGAAAAAGATCTTGCTGATTAATCGCAATTTTTAGCGTTTCGCCTAATGGGTAATCTTGATTTAGTGTAACTTGAAAGCGTTGATTCGCCACTTGCACAATGCCGTGCTGACAATTATCTGATTTCTCTATTAATTGACCTTGATAGATCCATTGTGTCATTTGATTTTGTTGCCATTCCGCTAATAATCCGTTATTCCACATTGTTTCTAAGTCAGCAAATTCTACTAATTTTCCCTCTTCTAATAGAATCACTCGATCCGCCAACATTTTTAACTCTTCTAAACTATGGGTTACATATAAAATAGGAATTTCAATCTCTTTAACTAAACGTAGCAAATAACGCATTAACTCTTGCTTACGTGGCATATCTAATGCAGATAATGGCTCATCCATTAATAAAATTTGTGGATTAGAAAGTAAGGCTCGCCCTATCGCTACTCGTTGTTTTTCACCGCCTGATAATGTTAATGGATAACGATCTAATAACTGGCTCAATCCTAATAACTCAACAATAGCATCAAACTTACCCTGTTCCTGTTTTGCCATGCCATATTGCAGATTTCCTTTTACTCGATAATGAGGAAATAAGCGAGCTTCTTGAAAAACATAACCAATATTGCGCTTTTCAATGGGTACATTTATCTGCTTCTCTGTATCCACCAACACCCGATCCACTAAACTAATTCGCCCTTGATCAGGTTTACTTAACCCGCTCACCATATTTAATAAAGAGGACTTCCCTGCACCAGATCGTCCAAAAATCATCGTAATCCCATTAGTAGGAATTTGCAGATCGAGTTCTACTGAAAGGGCAGGAAAATGCTTTTTAACTTGCAAATTAAGCATGACGTTGTCCTAATTTTTTATACATATAACGAGAGAGCCATTCTGATAATAGTAACGACAACAATGACAACATAATTGAGAGTAAACAGAGCTTGAACGCCTGATCTTCAGCGCCCGGCGTTTGAATAAAAGAATACATTGCCAATGGAATAGTTTGTGTTTGCCCTACGATATTGGAAACAAACGTAATAGTAGCACCAAATTCCCCTAATGAGCGCGCAAATCCTAACACCATTCCAGCTAATACGCCTGGTAAAGCTAATGGTAATGTAATAGTAAAAAAGACTCGATAAGGTGATGCACCGAGTGTTCTCGCCGTTGCTTCTAAATTTGTATCAATGCTTTCTAGAGATAAGCGGATAGAACGTACAACCAATGGAAAGGCTACCACAGCGGACGCTAAAATTGCTCCTCGCCAACTAAATGCAAAAGAGAAACCAAACCAATCATACAGATATTGCCCAATAACGCCCTTACGTCCCATGATTACTAATAATAAATAACCAATCACTACTGGAGGAAGAACAAGGGGAAGATAGATCACACTATTGAGAATCGTTTTGCCGTAAAAGTTTTTACGTGCCAATAGCCAAGCCACAAAAATAGCAAGAGGCAAACTCCAAAGTACCGCACCTAAAGCGACTTCTAAACTCAACCACAAGGCTTTCAATTCTTGCGGGGAAAAAGAGAAATAACGTTGTAATTCTCCCATTATGATTTGCCTCTTAATTTGATTAGTTTCTTAAACCAACACCGCGCTTAATTAATTGATATACAAAGTAATACAATACAATGATAAATAATGATAACACAGCGAAAGTATAATGTAAGGATACATCACTAATCCCTAAGAAACCATAACGAAAACCATTAATCATATACACGATCGGGTTTAATTTTGATACCCATTGCCAAAACTCAGGCAACAGTGAAATGGAGTAAAACACCCCGCCAAGATATGTTAATGGCGTCAATACAAAGGTTGGAATAATTGAAGTATCATCAAACGAACGAGCAAACACGGCATTAATTAAACCTCCTAATGCGAATGTTGCTGTCGTCATCAATAAGATCCCGACAATCACTAACCAAGAATAGACATCAAAACGCACAAAAAACAGTGAAACTAAAGTCACTAAGAAACCAACAAAAATACCTCGCGCCATTCCACCTGAAATATAGCCTAAAATAATAATATGTGGTGAAGTTGGTGATACTAGTAGCTCTTCCACATTACGGGCAAACTTCGTGCTATAAAATGATGATGCAACATTAGAAAATGAATTGGTAATTGCTGACATCATAATTAAACCAGGAACAATAAATTGCATATAACTTACGCCGTGCATCTCCCCAATCCGGCTACCAATTAATTGTCCAAAAATAATGAAATATAACATCATAGTGATTACAGGCGGCACCAGTGTTTGTACCCAAATTCGCATAAAACGTTGGATTTCTTTACGTAAAATCGTTTTATAGGCAACCCATGCTAATGATGACATATTACTTTCCCTCCTGTATTGCCTTATCTGCATCCGATTTATTTAATGCCATACTGACAAATAGCTCTTCTAAACGATTTGCTTTATTACGCATACTTAATACCGTAATCCCTTGTTCCGTTAATTGATGAAATAAATTATTTAATCCTTGCTCACGGTGTACTTCTACTTCAAGTGTCATCGCATCAACTAGTTTAAAGCGGTAATCTTGCAAGCTAATCTCATTTCTAGTTTCTGCTAAATCAAGAATAAAGGTTTCTGTTTCTAACTTCGCTAATAATGCTTTCATCGACGTATTTACTACTAAACATCCCTGCTGAATAATACCGATATTACGGCATAGCATTTCAGCTTCTTCAAGATAATGCGTCGTTAAAATAATGGTTGTACCTTGTTGATTTAATTCTTGTAAAAATTGCCACATAGTACGGCGTAATTCGATATCTACCCCAGCAGTCGGTTCATCTAAAATTAATAGGCGTGGGTTATGCATTAATGCACGCGCGATCATTAATCGACGTTTCATTCCCCCTGATAAACGCATCGATTTTTGCTGACGCTTATCCCATAAATCTAATTTTTTCAACCAATACTCTGCTCGTTTTAATGCTTCTTGACGTGGTACGCCATAATACCCAGCTTGATTAGTCAAAATATCAATTACTTTCTCAAAGTTATTAAAATTAAACTCTTGTGGTACTACCCCAAGTTGTTTTTTTAATTCTGTTAATTGGGTATCCAAGTCATAGCCGAATACTTTTACTTCACCGCTGGTTTTATTGACTAATGAACTGATGATACCAATCGTGGTCGATTTACCCGCACCGTTATGGCCAAGTAACGCATAAAAATCGCCCTCTTTAACGTGTAAATCAATGCCATGTAATGCTTTAAAGCCGTTACTATATGATTTTGTTAATTGATTTATTTCTAATGCAAACATAATCACCCTTACTTACATTGTTATTTTTTTTATTAATTTAATTAAAAGGTCATAGGCAGGAAATTTTTTCTCGGTATAATGCAAAACGCCCGACAATATAGCATATCTTCAAGGATAAAAGGTGTAACTAATGAAGAAAATCGAAAAACTATTTGCCAATAATTTTAAATGGGCAACGGAAATGAAAGAGCAACACGCAGATTACTTTGCACATCTTGCAGAACATCAAAAACCAACCTATTTATGGATTGGTTGTTCTGATAGCCGTGTTCCTGCCGAAAAGCTCACTAATTTAGGTCCTGGTGAACTTTTCGTCCATCGGAATGTTGCGAATCAAGTTATTCATACCGATTTAAATTGTCTATCTGTTGTTCAATATGCTGTCGATGTCCTCGATATTGAGCATATTATTATTTGTGGTCATACTAATTGTGGTGGCATTCACGCTGCCATAAATAATGAAGATCTTGGTTTAATCAATAACTGGCTTTTACATATTCGTGATATTTGGTTTAAGCACAGTCATTTACTTGGCAAATTACCGCTACAAAAACGTGCGGACGCACTCACACGTATTAATGTTGCTGAACAAGTTTATAATCTTGGCTTATCCTCTATTGTTCGTTCCGCTTGGAACCGAGGGAAAAAACTCTCTTTGCATGGTTGGGTTTATGATGTCAGCGATGGTTTTTTAATTGATCAAGGCGTAATTGCAACTAGCCGTGAAACCTTAGAAATTACCTATCGCCAAGCTATTGCAAAACTCCTTTTAGAGTATGAAGAGCAACAAGTTACCCCTAACCAAAATGACACAGATTAAATCTTTGTCACATCAAATTCAGCTAAATTAATCTCTATTGGTCGATGATAAAACTCTGCTAATGCTAAGCGGAGTTTTTCCGCCCTTTTTGGTAAACCTCTGGCGACATAATCACACACTTGTTGATAAACTTTCTGTTTAAATGGGCCTGTATCTCCCGGACTACCACTTAAATTATCGGCACTAGCAAAATATCGAAAGCCTGCTGCATTAGCCAAAATCCATTCCAACGCTTGAGGTTTCACTTCTACTTTTTCAAATTCTCTTTGCTGATCTTCGCTACGTCCATCAGGTTCATACCAATAACCAAAATCTTCTAATTCTCTACGCGCTTTACCTGCAACTAGCCAATGTGCAATCTCGTGTAAACCACTACTAAAAAAGCCACGAGCAAAATAAATCGCATGATAAGAACGCTCGTTTGTGGCGGGTAAATAGACAGGTTCATCCCCGCCTTTTTCTAATTTTGTATTATATTCTTCATAAAAACAGCGATTAAAAATCGCCATAAGATCTTCTATTTTATGTTCCATACTGCTTTGTTTAATTCATCTATCTAATTGCTACAATGAGTTTATCTTTTTTAGATTTTTATAATATTGGCGTAGCTGATTTTATACCCTAAATAATTAATGCCTTAATTAAAATAATTAAGGCATTAACCCATCATAAGCACTTAACTGATTATTTTAAATTTTGTAGCGCTTCAATACGTTTTTCTAATGGTGGGTGGCTCATAAATAAACTTGCCAAACCGCTTCTTTTACCATTAATTGCAAACGCTGCTAATTGTCCTGTTAATTCTTCAGGTTCATGAATTGCTTGTAAACGGCGTAATGCAGCAATCATTTTTTGTTTACCCACTAAATGAGCTGAACCTGCATCCGCATGGAATTCACGATAACGTGAGAACCACATCGCAATCATACTTGCAAGGAAACCAAATACGACTTCTAATACCATAGACACGAGGAAGTAGATACCTGAATTTGAACTACTTTCTTCATCACTACTACGGCTTTGTGCTGCTACGCTCGCAATGAGACGCGATAAGAAAATGACAAAGGTATTTAACT
>NZ_JAQIBB010000104.1:0-10277 GCF_027920745.1 Gallibacterium faecale
TCTGCTGATTATTTGCTTCCAAGTCTAACTGTGCTAACCATTCCAATTTTTGCTTAATTTTGATTTCAGTTCCACGATCATTTGGGAAATAAAAACGAGTGCCTTTTAATGGTTCAGGAAAATAATTTTCTCCTGCGGCATAAGCATGAGGTTCATCATGGGCATAACGATATTCTTTACCAATTCCCAGATTTTTCATTAATTGAGTTGGTGCATTACGTAAATGAATAGGCACATCAAAGTCAGGATATTGCGTTGCTAGCTGTTTAGCTTGATTGAAAGCAAGGTAAACCGCATTGCTTTTTGGTGCAGCTGCGAGATAAACAATTGCTTGAGCAATGGCGCGCTCACCTTCTGCTGCACCAACTCTGGTATAACAATCCCAAGCATTTAAAGCTACATCCATTGCTCTTGGATCGGCATTACCAATATCTTCAGAAGCAATCGCGAGTAAGCGGCGAGCAACATATAATGGATCTCCGCCCGCAGTGATAATACGTGCATACCAATACAATGCAGCATCTGGCGCAGAGCCTCTTACGGACTTATGCAATGCAGAAATTAGATCATAGTAACGATCGCCTTGCTTATCAAAACGTGCTTGTCGTTCGCCAAGAATATCAACCATTAATTGTTGAGTAAGTTGCTTTCCTGTGGCAGTTTCTTCAGCCATATCGACCATTAACTCTAAACAATTTAATGCGAGGCGCGCATCACCATTAACATATTCTGCCAATGTCGTTAATAAGCCCTCTTCTAATTGTAAGGAAAGATTGCCATAACCCTGTTTAGAATCTGTGATTGCGCGTTGTAACACCTCAACGATTTCGGCAGCAGACAATGATTTCAACAAATATACTCTTGCACGTGAAAGCAAAGCACTATTCAATTCAAAGGAAGGATTTTCTGTAGTAGCCCCAATAAAAATAATGGTTCCATCTTCGATATAAGGCAAAAGAGCATCTTGTTGTGATTTATTGAAACGATGTACTTCATCGACAAATAGTAATGTTTGTTGCCCTGCAAATTGATTCTGCTTTGCCCGATCAATCGCTTCTCGAATATCTTTTACGCCACTGGTAACCGCAGACAGATATTCCACTTTCGCATTTAAACGATGGGCAATAATTTCAGCTAAAGTTGTTTTACCTGTACCGGGAGGCCCCCATAAAATCATAGAGTGGGCATGACCTGCTTCAATTGCCTTACGTAGTGGTTTGCCTTTACCGAGTAGATGCGTTTGCCCAAAATAATTATCTAATGTGGTGGGACGCATACGTGCAGCTAACGGGCGAAAATCATCACCCGCAAAATTAAGATCAAGGTTATCCATCTGAATTAGCCACTATTTTTTACGTTGGTCGTCTAACTCTGCACCTTTAGGTAGGGTGAATTTGAATAGAGAGTTAGGTAATTCGGCAGTATTGATATTACGTAAAATATATAAATTAGCTTGTCCATCTTTTTCAATGGTACTAAAACTACTTAATAAGCCATCAGCATTAATCCTAATCGTAAATTGTTTAATATTACTTTTTGTATTGCGAGGTGACAGAGTAAAAACATCATCTTTTTGTTGTACTTGATATTTTGCCCAGTGGCTTTGATCATTACTGGTAAGCAACACGAAAGGTGTGTTATTTACTGCTTCACTTACCCAATTTGCTGTTGCTTGTTCTACAAAAGGATCATAGAACCATAACGTTTTACCATCCGCTACCATTTCACTTTCTTGTGGTGCAGTGATTGTCATTTTAAATAGGTTTGGATGTTTAATTTGTAAGGTGCCTTCCCCTTGTTGTACCACTTTACCATCCGCATCAGAAACACGTTGTTGGAAACTACTACTTAATGAACTGATATGATTTAAACGTTGTTGTAATTCAGTTTTGGCATCAGCCATTGCTGTATTGGTAAAAATTACGCTAGCCATACCGAATAAAACGAGTAATTTTTTCATAAGTTCTCCTTTTTAATAATTATTTCTTGGGGCAAGAATTTCACGCTTACCATTGGTTGGTGCTGAAAGAATTCCCTGTTGTTCCATTTGATCTAAAATACGAGCTGCACGTGGGAAACCTAACCCTAAACGGCGTTGTAAGAACGAAGCAGATGTATTACCACTACTTAATACTACATCAACAGCCTCATCAAATTTTTCATCTAAATCGCCATTACTATTATCATTATTGCTTGCATCATTATCTTCTTCACTATTTTCGACAATTTCAGCTAAGTAGTTTGGTTTACCTCTTGCACGCCAATCACTCGCTACGCGAACCACTTCATCATCGGTCATATACGCACCATGGACACGAATTAAATCACCTTGACCAGAGTAGAGCATATCCCCTTTACCTAATAAGGCTTCTGCGCCAGATTGATCTAAGATGGTACGAGAGTCAATTTTACTTGCCACAGTAAAAGCAATTCGGCTTGGAATATTAGCTTTAATTAAGCCAGTGATAACATCTACAGATGGACGCTGTGTAGCCAAAATTAAGTGAATCCCAATCGCACGCGCTTTTTGTGCAAGGCGGGCAATTAATTCCTCAACTTGTTTACCCACAATCATCATTAAATCTGCAAACTCATCAACAATGACCACAATATAAGGTAGTTTTTCTAATGCAGGCGGCATAGCATCCATAGTATCACCTGGTCGCCAAATTGGGTTTGGAATTGGGAGATTCATTTCTGCCGCTTGATCGATTTTACTATTAAAGCCTTCAATATTACGTACATGTAAAGCGGTTAATAGTTGATAACGGCGTTCCATTTCATCCACGCACCAACGTAATGCATTCGCGGCTTTATTCATATCCGTTACCACGTTAGTAAGCAGGTGTGGAATATCGTTATACATTGAAAGCTCAACCTGTTTTGGATCGATCATAATGAATTTTACTTCATCAGGTTTCACTTTAAATAATAGGCTCAAAATCATCGCATTGACACCAACAGATTTCCCTGAGCCGGTAGAGCCAGCAACCAGCAAGTGAGGCATTTTAGCCAGATCAACAACGACTGTTTTACCGCTAATATCTTTACCTAACGCCATTGAGAGCGGAGATTTAGCCTCACGGAATTCTTTACTGCTTAAAACTTCTCTTAATAACACACTATGTCGGCGATCATTTGGTGTTTCAATACCAATATAAGGTTTACCTGGAATCACTTCAGCAATCCGAATAGAACGGAACATCAAGGCACGCGCTAAATCAGTATCAATACTAGTTACTTTAGATGCTTTGGTACCTGGTTGTAATTCAATTTCATAACGAGTAACTACGGGACCAATCGTGACGTTACGCACAGTCGCTTTTACCCCAAAATTACGTAATTGATGTTCAATCCGTCGAGAGGTTTCTTGGATTTCAGCTTCAGTAATATCCGTTGTCATTGGTTTACCTTCATTTAATAAATCAAGGCTTGGCAATGGGGTAGTTGGTTTTACTGTTGAGATAGGATCAGGTTGTAATAACGGATGAACTAACGTATTACCATAAGGCTTATAATTAGGGGTTGTAAGTTGTTCAACGGGTTCATCTTCATCTTGTGATGGCGTAAGGATATGATTTAAAGCACTTTCTTGATTTAATGCTTTAGCCCGATTCACTATATCAGTTTGTTTTTGTTGCTGCATCGCTAAGAACTCTTGTCTTAAACGATCAAAATCTTCGTTATCCTCTTCGGGCTCATTATGATTAACAGAAGATGGTTGTGCTTCTTGAATAGAGTTATCCACTTGTGAAGTAAGATTAACCGTTGGCATTGCAGTCTGTGCTTGCCAATTATCTTGAGGATTGACTAAATCTTGAGTAGCCTCGGTTGTAGTAGCGGGCGTTAAATTTGTCGATAGTGATACTGTTGGTAATTCGGTAATTTCATTAGTATCAAATACAGGGAACTCAATATTATTGAAATTATCTGCATTAACTGTGGTCGGTGTTGGTGACACAGACTGATGATATGTGGAATTCTCATTTAATGGGGTATCAGCCACAGTATTATCTGTACTATTTTCAGACTCTACTTGAGTAGTAGTTGGTGCGGGTGTTAGGCCAAAAATAGTCGGATTGACAAATTGATCTTGTTGCAGATGAGCAAATGCTGGGTTGCCCGTTTCTGCTGTTGGCTGAGATTGTTGCTGTTTAACTGCATGTTTAGGAAGTGGTAATTCAATTTGTTCATAATCAGCTAAAGATTTTTCAACTTCATTATTTTGAGGTGCTTCTTCAGGTTTATTTTCGTCTGTGGCCATTAACCAGTGATAAAAACGAGGAAATACCTTAATAAATGAATTACCGGCAGAAAGGATAAAACCTATAATTGTGGTAGCAATAGTGATTAATGATAATAGCCAAATACCGATCAAAGGCAGTGTTAATTGAGTAATTACCGCACCAATGACACCACCAGCAAGATGATAAGGGCTATCTGGAAGATATAACGACGCTAATGTAGCCAAACTAATTAAAAATAATAGAAAACCAAACGAACGTAAGAAAAACGTTCCTCCTTTAAACTCAGTAATTGGATGATAGCGCAATAGATAGAGAGGAATTAAAAAGACAAAAAAAGGAATTAGGTTACCAATAGAACCAAATAAAGCGAACAGAATATCAATTAACCAAGCACCAACCACACCAGCTTTATTAATCACTGTTGGTTGATTGCTTGCGATTGTCCAAGCTGAATCCGCTGGGTGGTAAGATGTCCAAGCTACAAGCAAATATAAGCCAAAACAAGCCAATAAAAATAGCCCTAAATTAAACAAATAGAGGTTTGAACTTAGATATTCTTTCTTGATTTCAACTTGCTTAAATTGAGATAAATTGAGGTTATTCAGTTTGATATTTTTAATTTTATTGATCATTGTTATTTATATAATTTTCGATAATCTTTCAGCACCAATTTAAGCTGCTATGATAGCAACTCAAACTGGGTTAGACAAATTTCGTAGAGGTAAAAAATTATAGGTTTTCAATGAGATGATATAGCTCCTGGCTAGGCAAAATTTTAGTGACTGCATTTGTGATGAGGTGTTTTGAGATATCCCTTGCTTTTTGAGCTTCCCGTTTGCGAATTGCCTCTAATAAATCACCATGTACGTTTACTGCTGTAACTGATTCGCTTAACTCTTGTTCTAATGTACGATTATAAGAAACAGACATTGCTGTAGATAACATTGCATCAAGAGAAGATAAAAACGGATTTTTACAAGAATTAACGATAGCACTATGAAAAATCTTATCTCCTTCAATAAATAATTCCCGTTTGTTCTCTTTCACACTTTGCTGCATTAATTGATAGCCTTGTTCAATTAACATTAAATCTTGTACGGTTGATGAAAGTGCTGCAATAGCACAGATATTCGGTTCAAAAATTAAACGGGTAATTAAGAGATGTTGCAATAGTGAAGGGCTAATATCTTCTTGTGAAAAAAAAGTCAGAATGTCCTGATCTAACCAATTCCACTGTTCTATTTTGTTTATTACGCTACCGCGTTTAGGTACGATCGAAATCACACCTTTGTTCGCAATTGTTTGTAAGGCGGCACGAATAGAAGTTCGAGAAACATTAAATTCATTTGCTAATTCCATTTCACCGGGAAGTAAATCTCCTTCGCCAAATTGACCATGAAATATCTTAAGAATGATATTGCGCATGATGACATCCGATTTCAGCATGATGTTTCCTATTTATATTAATCAATAGACGTAACTGTATTATACCTTTTTTATTGATTAAGACAGGAGAAAAGAAAAAATTTTATTGATCGAAAATGAGATCTTAATCACAGACGCCTGATTATTTTTTGTTTATTATTCTTGTCATACAAGAATTTTATTTTTGGTGAAATATGATTGTTATTGATTGGGGAACAACAAATTTTAGAGCATACTTTATACCTAAAAGTGGTGATATTAAGTTATTGAAAAGTAATAACAAAGGTATGAAGTCTATTATTAATGGTATGTTTGAACAAGAAATTTATCAATTATTTGAAGAACAGAATTTCTTGTATGACTTGAAAAATAATGTTGTGTGTATGGCTGGTATGGTCGGAGCAAAAAATGGCTGGGTAGAAGTACCATATTTAGCGGCGCCAATCAGCTTAGATAAGTTAGTTTCTGGGTTGCATACTTTTAAATTATCTTGGGGTGTACCTGCTTTTATTGTTCCAGGAATGTCGATAACGAATAAATTTGGTTTGTTTGATGTGATGCGTGGTGAGGAAACTCAATTATTAGGGTTACGTAATTTGGTTGGGGAAGAAACATTATCGGTCATTCTGCCAGGTACTCATAGTAAACATGCGATAGTCAAGGGGCGTGAATTAAGCACTTTTTACACCATGATGACAGGTGAATTATTTGCATTATTGAACCAATACAGCATTTTAACTCAAGGGATGCCCGAAATTTATGAGGATGAGGCAGGCTTTTTAAAAGGGGTTGAAATTGGATATGAAGTGCCTTTATCCAACGCCTTATTTTCTACAAGAACACAATGTTTGAATCAACAACTTTCTGCAGAATCTGTAAGAAGTTATCTATCAGGTGTGATTATTGGTAATGAAATTCAACAATTATCTAACACACTGACACATTACATTATTGGTAGTAAAGGAATTGCTACACGTTATCAAACAGCGTTATCTCACTTAGGTTATCAACATCAACTTGTTGATGGGGAAACTTGTTTTCTACAAGGAATAAAATTTATTGCAAATCAATATCTTGAGGAAAAGTAGCATGAGTATTGAAAATATATCTGGAAAGTGCCCTCTTATTGCAATTTTACGAGGCATTAAAACGGAAGAAGCAGAACAATATGTTTCTCATTTAATTGAGTTAGGTTATTACTTTATTGAAGTGCCTTTAAATAGCCCAAATGCAATAGGCACAATTCGTTTATTACAAGAAAAATTTGGTGACCGTTGTTGTATTGGGGCTGGCACAGTAACTGATGTTGAGTTACTAAAACAAGTCTTAGCAACAGGGGTGAAATTGATTGTGACACCAAATGTTGATCCTGAAGTTATCAAACTTGCTAAAGCTTCTGGTTGTCTGATTTTTGTTGGTGTGATGACACCAACAGAGGCTTTCTTAGCTATCAATTCTGGTGCAACAAAAATCAAAATTTTCCCAGCCGAATTAGTTGGACCAACCGGATTTAAAGCAATTTTAAGTGTATTGCCTAAAGAAGTAAGTTGCTTCCCAGTAGGCGGAATTAAAGCGGATAAAGCACAAATGCAAAGTTATGTTTCTCTTGGTGCAAAAGGATTTGGTTTGGGTAATGCGTTGTATTCAGCAGGAATCTCATTAGAAGAGTTCATCAATAATGCAACGAAGTTTAAACAAGCTTGGGATGAAATTGAGCAGTAATTTGGAGAAGTAAAATGAAAATTGTTGGATATGAAACCTATATTGTTCCACCTCGTTGGGGATTTATCAAAATTATAACTGATGAAGGGATTGTTGGTTGGGGAGAACCTTGTTTAGAAGGTCGTACACATACTGTTCATGCCTGTGTTGCAGAATTAATGGAGTATTTAATTGGTAAAGATCCGCATGATATTGAAGATCACTGGAATGTCTTATATCGCTCTTCTTTCTATCGTGGCGGTCCAATTATGATGAGTGCCTTAGCGGGGATTGATCAAGCATTATGGGATATTAAAGGAAAAGCGTTAAATACCCCAGTATATCAATTACTTGGTGGTAAATGCCGTGATCGCGTCAGAATGTATTCATGGATTGGTGGCGATAGACCAGATGATGTAGCACGTATGGCAAAAGAACGCCAAGACGCCGGATTTACTGCAATTAAAATGAATGGTACGGAAGAACTTAATTTTATTGATGATTATTCAAAGGTAGATGCAGTTTTAGCTCGTGTACAAGCTATTCGTGACGCGGTAGGTAAAGATTTCGGTATTGGTATTGATTTCCATGGTCGTGTGCATAAAGCAATGGCGAAAATTTTATTAAAAGAATTGGCTGTGTTTAATCCAATGTTTGTAGAAGAGCCCGTTTTAGCCGAACACTTTGATGCAATTCATGAAATTGCTCGTTATGGTGCTATTCCGATTGCAACAGGGGAAAGAATGTTTTCCAGATGGGAATTCAAACACTTATTACAACGCGGTGGCGTTGATATCTTACAACCAGACGTTTCCCACTGTGGTGGTATTTCTGAACTCAGGAAGATTGCTACCATGGCCGAAGCTTATGATGTGGCGCTTGCTCCACATTGTCCATTAGGACCAATTGCATTAGCTTCATCCTTACATATCGATACAGTATCTCTAAATGCTGTTATTCAAGAGCAAAGTATCGGTATTCACTACAACCAAGAAAATGATGTTCTAGATTACATGACAAATAAGGAGGTCTTTGATTTCAAAGCAGGTTATTGTGATGTATTAACAGGCGCAGGATTGGGTATTGAAATAAACGAAACCTTTATGCAAGAACAAAATAATAAAGGTGCTCGTTGGCGTAATCCAATTTGGCGGAATAAAGATGGTTCTTTTGCCGAATGGTAAGAAAACAAAATTTTTCCATATATTTTTTTAGAGGAATATTAAGATGAAATTATTGAAAAGTGTTTTAGCTTGTTCTTTAGTTATGTTTTTTGCAAGTGTGTTGGCTGCCGAATACGAATGGAAATTCCAATCTTCAGATCAACCAGGTGATGATGCCTTTAAATATCAAGAACAATGGGCAAAAGATGTGAAATCATTGTCCAATGGACGTATTGAAATTACTGTACTTGGTGCGGGTTCAGTCGTAGAGCATAACCAAACTCTAGACTCAATCGGTATGAATATTATCCAAGGTGATTTTACAGACCCATCTTATTTCTCTGGTAAAGATCCTGCATTTGCTTTATACGGAAACTTAATTGGTGCTTGGAGTGATCCTAAAGACTTAATTGACTTCATGTATAACGGCGGTGGTTTTGATGTTGCGAATGAATTACTGAACAAATATGGCGTACAACTATTAGCTATCAGTACCGTAGGTGGTGAATCGCTTGTGTCTAAAAAACCAATTCATAATATTAAAGAGTTACAAGGCGTAAAAGTACGTGCACCAGAAGGGCTTGTACAAGCACTATTTAAAGGTTTAGGTGCAGCACCAGTAAATCTTCCGGGATCAGAAGTTTATACCTCGCTTGAAAAAGGCGTAATTGATGCTTCTGACTACTCAATTTTCGCGCGTAACCAAGCTAACGGTATGAATGATATTGCGAAATATCCGATTTATCCTGGTTGGCACTCAATGCCTATGAACCAAGTCACATTGAATAAGAAAATTTATGACAGCTTACCGCAAGACTTAAAAGATGTTTTAGCGAAAGCAGGTAAACAATATGCGGAAGGCTTCTTAGGTATGCATCAAAAACTTGATGAAGAAGCAATCAAAAACAAAAAAGCAGATATTACTGTAGTGTCTTGGTCGCCAGAAGAAGTCGCAAAAGTACGTGAAGTTGCGACCCAAATGTGGCCTGAATGGGCGAAAAAATCACCTATGTCAGAAAAATTCTACAATACTGTTATGAAATATTTGAAAGACAAAGGCATGATTAAATAAACATTGAGTTTTAAATAGCCAAGTTATAACGGTAGCTTGGCTATTTCACTATCAATAGGGGAAAGAAGATGGAAGATTTAAAAGACAAACCATCAGAACCAGAAGAAAAACTCACGAAAATTGATAAAGTGATTGAAGCTATTGGGCATAAACTTTCTTGGGGATATTTATTGATTGTAGTGATTTCATTTTATGAAATTATTGCAAGATATGTGTTTAACTCACCTACTGACTGGGTGCATGAAACCAGTATTGCTTTAGCTGGATTCTTAATGGTGTATGCGGGACTCTTTTCTTATGGACGTAATAAACATATTCGCGTGCCTATTTTACTCGATCGTGTTTCTGCTAAATGGCGTAATCGTTTAGAAATTTTTAGTGGAATTATTACCTTACTCTTTTTGGGTTTATTAGCCTACTCTAGTTATTTTGTCGCGTATAGTGCGGCAGTTTCTCCTACCGGTGAAATTGTATTAGAACGTTCTGGTTCGGCATGGAATCCACCGATTCCAGGTTTATTAAAAGTCGCTATTTTCGTTTTATTTGTGTTGTTCTTTATCCAAGTGATTTGGAAATTAAAACAACGTTTAACTAATAGTAACGAGTAAGGAGAGAAATATGTTTGGTCTCAGTGGATTAGGTATTGATGTTGTTACATTAATCTTATTC
>NZ_JAQIBB010000105.1:0-10147 GCF_027920745.1 Gallibacterium faecale
TTAAACAAGAAAGTATCTTCAATTTAGATACTTTCTTTCCCCTCCCCTACCTATATTAATTAACCGGATGCATTTCCTCTTATTATAGCGATTGTAATTTACACATCATCTCAAACCAATTTAAAAATCCACTTTTAATGGCTTGATAGTCTAATGTTGATGTTTGGAGTAAGATCCTTTGCCAATATTGGTATTGTTTATTTTCTGGCTTAATTTGATTTAATTTAAGTAGCAAAGTATCCATATCATTTTCTTCTTCACTAAAGAATTTAATAAATTCATCTAGGTCATAAGTAGGAATCAAACACATCTCACGTTGTGCCATTAAATAGTCTTGGATATAAACTTCCATTTGTGCAAAGGCTTGCTCATAATTAAGTGGATCAAAATTCAGTTTAGTAACAGTACCCGCATCTAAGCCAAAAAATTGTGAACTTTGTGCTTGACCAACAATTTGTAACAACAGGTGATTAATCCATAATTTAATCTGTTCCTGTTCTCGAATTTTACCTACACGCCAACTAATAAATTGATCTTGATAGAGTGAATCAATTTGTCCTTGTAAAATTACGGTTTGCTGGCTAAATGCAAATGGTAGCGCAATTTTTAAAGATTCTGCTTCTGTAATACGATAATGCTCTATTTCATCCCATAGCGCACTGCAATTTTGTTCTAACTCTGCTTGTGATAAAAACGTAAAACCTGCTCGTGGTAATAGCCCTTCACATTTCGCTTTCTCAAATTCAGCTTGCCAATTACTCTTCTCTTGTTGCAACAATCGATCTTTAAGTTGATATTGTGCCAAACCATTCAACGCAAAGACTTCACTTTCCATCAATGTATCATCTTGTTGTTGCAGAAAAACGCCTAATCGCTGCTCAAAAAAGTAACGTTGTGGTGCTACTAGGAAACGAATTAGGTCGTCTAGCTCAATAATTTGTGTTTGCTCCTCTTCTTGTAATAGTGATATAGGTTGTACAAACGGAACCATTCGCTGCTCATGTATTTGAGCCATAGCCACTTCTGCCCATTCTTGTGCATAAGAAAAGTGAGGTTCAATAAAATTAGTTGGACTAAAAATAGTTGCTGGGTAGGTAAACTTAAGCTGATTAATCACTTCTGGATCAGAAAGATTCTCGCTCAGATAATCAATTAGTTGATTCACTAACACGGAAGGCTCATATTCTGTATTATCAATAATAGAATAACCTACATAGCTAATATATAACCTTTCTCTTGCTGACAAGAGCGCTTCAAGAAAGAGATAACTATCATCTTCTCGGCGAACACGATCCCCTTTTTGTAACTGGTATTGCATAATGTCAAAGCTATTGGTTGTTAATTGCCGAGGGAAATCCCCTTCATTCATACCTAATAAGCAAATCACTTTAAATGGAATCGCACGCATCGGTAATAAGGTACAGAAATTCAACTGCCCCATCAGAAAATGCACACTATTATCTTGCTCGTTTAATTTTGCTTGTAGCAACTGACTAATAATTTCGGCATCAAGTGCTTCACTATATTGGCTTTCGGTAGCAGTATCTAATACTTGCTGTGTCACTTGCTTCAATAAAGCAATCGTTGCACTGTTTGCTGTTGTATCAAAAAAAGTATCAATACAATACAAAATCGTTGTACGCCATATTTCAATAGCACACGTTTGCTGCAACAGTTGGTACCATATTTGCAACGCTTCAATAAACTGAGCTAATTTTCCAGCAATTTTTCCTTGCAATCCCTTACTATAATCAAAGCCAACTGTATCTTGCCAAACACCAGCTTCATTTTTTAAGGCATAACCAAGCAGCATCCTTTCAACGCCGTTTTGCCATGCATTATAATTTGGCACATCTTGGTCTTGATATTTCTCTAAACCAAAACGAATACCCGACTGCACAACCCACTCACGAATTTGTTGTAACTCCTCAGCATCAATCGCAAAACGTTGCCGTACACAGTCCACATCTAATAATGCTAATACTGATTCTACTGAGAATAACGATTCTTTCAGTTTAAAAAACTGTAAGAAAGCAGCAATTACAACATCACTTTCCGTCACTTTGCGATCAGAAATTGCAAATGGAATATGGCGATTATCCGCAGAATTATATTGGGAAAATACGGCTTGAATATAAGGTGTATAGCGATCAATATCCGCCACCATTACCACAATATCTTTTGGCGTTAATGTCGGATCTTCAGCAAACATTGCTAATAAATTATCGTGTAACACCTCTACTTCACGCATTGGACTATAACAGGCGTGGAAACTGAGTGAATGATCGCCAGCTTGATAAACTAATTGCTGATCTTGCAGATCTAATTCAAGAATATGCTTTTGAATTTGCTGCAATAATCCTTGTTTTTCAGGCGTTACATATAACTCTATTTCTTGTGGCTCTGCTTGCGTTAATGAATATAAAAAATCTCGTCCTAATTTTCCCCATGCAGCTAATAACGGATGACCAACCGATAAGGATTCATCATAAACCGTCTTGATCACAGATGATTGGGTTAGCTGTTTCAGTTTTAATTTTTCAAGATAGCGATGATCAACAATATCCCCCCAATAATAACGGCTAAGGCTATTAAAAAAGAGATGTACATCCAGATGGTCACTTAATGCTTCCAATAATGTCAAAAACATTGGTGGCAAAGCTGAAATACCAAAAATACAAATTCGTTTCGGTAAATATTTCGGTTTATACCCCTGTGCTAATAAATTCAGATAATGCTGATATAAATTTGCACGATGCCAAACCGATTCTTCCTGATTATTGCTCGTAATATCCTCAATTAATTTACGCCATAAAATTGCCTGCCAGGTAAAATCAGACAAGATCGTTGGTAAAATTGATTGGTAACGAGTGGAAATCTGTTGTGCAAGAGGTTGTTTAACTTGTTCAAACTCACCAGCCTCCCACTGATTAATCCAATCTGGTCGATATACTAAATATTGGTCAAACAGATCGGCAATTTTTTCTGCTAATTGAAATAACTTTAACTGTGTAAACTCTTGTCCTAGATAATTCTGTAAACTTTTAAACTCAGATAATGGCAACAACTCAGGAATAATCCGCATTAAACGCCAAACTAATGCTTCTTTACGGAATAAATTTTTTTCACCCGCAGCAGGAATACTCTCTTTGTATAATTGCCAAATAAAGGTTGAGGGCATTGGAAATGAAAAATTAGCTGCAATTCCAAAGTGATCCGCTAACTGAATTTGTAACCATTGCGCCATTCCTGGACTTTGTACCAAAATAATCTCACTAGAAAAGGGATCGTCTAATGGTTGTACCTCTAATAAGCGAATCAAGAGCTGCTTTTGATATTCCAATTGATTAGCGTAATACACCGTAAACATTTTTCTTCTAACCTCACCAATATTATCGCTACCATTGTAAACGAATCTCTATTCAATCGGTAATAAAAA
Source organism: Gallibacterium faecale (assembly GCF_027920745.1). Classification (NCBI taxonomy): domain Bacteria; kingdom Pseudomonadati; phylum Pseudomonadota; class Gammaproteobacteria; order Pasteurellales; family Pasteurellaceae; genus Gallibacterium; species Gallibacterium faecale. The sequence continues at coordinate 3,440 of NZ_JAQIBB010000105.1, forward strand.
AGGGAGCTAGACGCTCCCTTAAAATTCTTATTTACTCTATGCCGTTGCAGGTTCATGATGTTGTAACCATTTTTGTAATAACAAAATTAAACCAACATAAATCACTTGTGCTACGACTGTTTCAACGGTGGCATAGAAACCTAACCATTCAATATTTGGTAATAGATCTACAATTGTTGTCGGTAAAATCTTAGTGAGCTGTAACGCATGCACACTTACGCCTAAGATCTTGAATCCTAACACATACAATACCCAAGTTAAGATTTTAAACATCGTTGGTACAGGCAATTTGACCGAGCTTTTTAAAATAATCACCGCAAGAATTGCCAAAATCACAATCGCGATGCCTACTCCTAAAGCGAAGGATTCTGTACTAATATTCGGTAAAATACCTACATAAAATAGAATAGTTTCTGCCCCCTCACGAAATACCGAAAGGAAACTTAATCCAAATAAAGAAACAAAACTTCCAGTGGTTAATGCTTTGCCCATATGTTTCTTAATATAAGCCTGCCATGCTTTTAGTGAAGATTTACTATGTAACCAAGCACCTATGGTTAAAATCATTAATACAGCAACGATACCTACACCACCTTCAATAATTTCCCGATTTGTACCTGAACTTGCTGTTGGGAATAAACGTTGTAAAGCAAATGCCGCCACAATACTTAATAATATTCCAGCAATAACCCCTCCACTGACCCACTTATAGCCTTGAGGACGATTAGCCACACGTAACGCACTCACTAATGCCATCACAACTAACAATGCTTCTAAACCTTCACGCAGTAAAATTAACATCGCATCTATCGCAGTATAACTTGCAGCAGGATTAATTAACGCTAATTGATCGATCAGCTGTTGTAAATTGGCTTGATATTTAGGTTCTTGACCTTTTGCCAAAATAACAGGAATTTCACTTTCTACCCGTGTATAGAGCGAACCATCTCGAGTGCTGACATCACCCTCGATTGTTGGCCAAATCTCAATAAATGTCGTCAGTTTTTCTTGCGCTGTTGCATTGTCCTGTTGTTGAAACGCTTGCAAGCCCTCTTTTAATAATGCAACTCCATCACTTAACTGATAATTTCCCGCTACATTTTCTGTTTTCTTACCAGATAAGAAATCCGTAAATTGTGTCGCAATTTTTTGTGTATTTTGCTCTACGCGTTGATAATCTAATGGTTCGGTTTCAATCGCTACACGCAGTAACGCTAAAGCGGTTTCTATCTTGCCATAATAGTTCATATCAACATCACGAACTAAACGTTCATTTTTCACCCAAATGCCATTAAATAAGCGGTATTGTTGCTGTAAAACATTGCTATCTGGTTGCCCCTTATTCTCTGCCACCACTTTTTGCCAATGCTCAAATGCGGGAACAATCCGTTTTTTAAATAGTTTTTTCTGCTGTTCAATATCTAATGGATGTTGTTCCTTATCAAAGGCAAGTAAGGCAGAAGATAAAGCGTTTAAATCCGATAAATCAGCCGTATCTAATGCTTTAGTCAACTGTTCCAATACAATTTTGCCCGCTGGCGAAGTATGTTCTGGAATAGCAATAAATTGTTGTTGGATTTGTTCAATCTCTTGTTTTGCTTGTTCTGGATTATTCTCTTTAACAGCACTCATTGCATCAGATAATTGGATAAAGAGCGGACTTAAATTAAATTTTGTTTCCGCCATTGTTACTGTTGCTAGACATAACAACAGTAAACAAATAAATCCATGCAATAAAAATTTATAAGCAGAGAAGCGCCTAAATTCCATCTTATGCTCCTAATAATCCTTGACCAATAAACTCACCCTCTTTTACCCCAGGGAAACACGCAAATAGGCCACTACCAATATGCGTAATATATTCATTCATACGATCCACATTACCTAGTGCATTTTGGATCGTAATAAATTGGTCTGGATCCTTTTGATAACAAATAAAGAGTAAACCGCTTTCAAATTGCCCTGTACGCGCATTAATACCATCTGAATAAGAATAAGCACGACGTAAAATCTGTTTGCCTGTTTTATGTGCTAAAGCAGAATGAGAATCTTCTGGAATCATTGGTTTACCGTGATGATTTTTTTTCTCTAAATCTAACGGAGCAAATTCATCATGTTCCCCAATCGGCGCGCCCGTAGTGCGATGACGTCCAAAAGTACGTTCTTGTTCTTTATAGCTTGTTCTATCCCAAGTTTCTAAATGCATCACAATTTTACGCACTACCATATAACTACCGCCTTTCAACCAATCAGGTTGATCCACCCATACTTGACCAGCAGTATCCTTCAATGTATTAGCATTCGCTGTACCATCTTTAAAGCCAAATAAATTGCGTGGCGTATCAGTCGGTTTATCTGCAGAAATAAAGCCAGATTGACTCCATTTCATCGTTACATTAGATCGAGCAACTCGAACAAGTTGGCGTACGGCATGAAATGCAACTTGTGCATCATTCGCACAGGATTGAATACAAATATCACCGCCACTAAATTCTGGTCTTAATTGATCTCGTGGGAACAGTGGCAGATCTTTAAATGCAGTTGGTGCCTTCTCTTGTAACCCAAGTTTAGTTAAAAATGAAGGCGATACACCAAAGGTTAAGGTTAAACCATAGGCAGATAAATCATCTGCTTCCCCAGTATCAGCTGGCGGTACAAAATGATTTTTAGAATATTCTTTAACATTGTTTCCTTGCGTTAAACGTTCCGCATAGCGAGTCCATGTTTTAAAAACTTCTCTAATTTCATGCAAATTATCGGTAGCAAGATCTAATACTAGAAAATAAACGTATGTTTGTTGTGGAGTTAAAATACCTTGCTGGCGTTCACCATAAAATGGATAAGTAATATCCGAAAGACAGTGTTTATCGATAGGTTTATTGGCTTCTGCTGCAGTTGTAGTTTGTGTTGTTAAAGTCAATCCAGCCACACTACCACCTAACATTACACCTGTTTTTTTCAAAAATTGGCGGCGTTCATTATTCATAACTACTTTTTCTTCAATATGTTTCATCTTTGTATATCCCCAAAAAGGAAAAACCACTGTTCCTAAAAACAGTGGTTAATAATCTAACATAGATCTTCTTTAATTTGCTTCATCAAGAATAACGCCCATTTGAGCAAGCGGTTCACCTAATTTATTAACTGCTTCGCCTAATACTCTAGTATCTTCTTTTGAAAGATCAGTATATGGCTTATAGTCATGTTTACCGACTTTGTATTTATCTAATAAGCTATTTACATTGCTAAATTGCTTATCTAACTCTTTCACTAACTTAGCATCTTTCTTTTCGAGTTTTGGTTTGAGGATCTGATAAATCTTTTCTGCACCTTCAACATTGGCTTTGAAGTCATAAAGGTCTGTACGAGAGAAAATCTCTTCTTCACCTGTAATTTTACTAGTAGAAACTTCATTCAATAAGTCAACTGCACCTTGAACCATCAAATCGCCTGTTACTTCGACTGTTGGTACTTTTGCACGTAACTCTTTCACATCATTTAATAATTGATCCGCAATCTGTTCTGTACCTTTTGTTGTATTTTCTGTCCAAAGGATTTTTTCGATTTTATGGAATCCTGACCAAATTTGGTCTTTTTCTAAATCTGCTTCACGAGCATCAATACGAGGATCTAAATCACCAAAACTTTCTGCAATTGGCTCTGAACGTTCATAATACATTCTGATCAACGGGTAAGCTTTCTTCGCTTCTTCTAATTTTCCAGCTTTTAAATCAGCAACAAATTGTGTAGTACCTTTCACAAGTTCATCAATTTGTTCAACAACAAATGCTTGATATTGTTTAGTTTCTTTAGATAAATCAACTGGTGCTGCAAGAAGAGTATTTGAAAAAAGAACGGTTGATGAGATGAAAGTTGCTAATGCAAGTTTTTTTAAATTTGACATAAATTGACCTCATATTGAGCGTAAATGAAAATTAATCGCATATAGGTTATGTAAGTTATGGCAAATAATAATTAATGTCAATATTATTTAATAAAAAATAGTAGATAGTGATAAATACTATATTGTTATAGCTATAGTTAAATCTAAGGAGAATAAAGGAAATGTTAGAAATTCTAGATAAGTAGTGAAATGGCGCATCCGAGAGGATTCGAACCTCTGACCGCTCGGTTCGTAGCCGAGTACTCTATCCAGCTGAGCTACGGATGCGCTGATAAGATAATTTTTACCGAATAACATTTATTCTTTTAATTCACTCTAGAGTAGCAAGTAAATGGCGCATCCGAGAGGATTCGAACCTCTGACCGCTCGGTTCGTAGCCGAGTACTCTATCCAGCTGAGCTACGGATGCGTCGAATAAATGGCGGTGAGAGAGGGATTCGAACCCTCGATAGAGTTTTAAGCCCTATGCACCCTTAGCAGGGGTGTGCCTTCAGCCTCTCGGCCATCTCACCTCGTTCGGTTGAGACGCTATAATATGGATTTTAGAGAATAAGTCAACGCTTTTTTATGAAAAAAACAGTTTTTACGCTCGATTGAATGGATTATCATCAAAATACCTAATTTATAACCAACTCACGCTTATTTCCTCAAGCGCAACCACTTTAATTATCAGTTAATAATGCCTTTAATCTGGCAAATCCTTGCTGTCTTTGTGCTTGTTTTTGTTGTTCCGTCAAGGGTGGTTTATCTTTTTCCCAAACAAGATCATCTTGTGGTAACTCTAAAAGAAAACGACTTGGTTCTGTATGAATCATCTCTCCCATTTGTCGACGAGTTTTACAACGAGAAAAAGTTAATTCTTTTTGCGCTCTGGTAATTCCTACATAAGCTAATCGTCGTTCCTCTTCAATATTATTATCGTCTATTGAGTTTTGGTGTGGCAAAATACCTTCTTCCATGCCAATTAAATAAACATAAGGAAATTCTAATCCTTTAGAGGCATGTAATGTCATTAATTGGACTTCATCACCGCTTTGTTCATTCTCATTACGCTCCAACATATCGCGTAACGTTAAGCGTAACACAACCTGTGATAACGTCATTGGCGGATTAAATTCATCTCCTTCTAACATATCATGTACCCACTGTAATAACATCGCCACATTGCGACTTTGCATTTCTGCCGCTTTAGGATTATTTGCCTGCTCATAAAGATAAGTTTCATATTGTAATTGAGCAAACATTTCTCGGATCGCTTGTTGAGGCTCGCTCCGCTCTACTTGATCTGATAATTTCACAATCCATTCAGCAAAATCATGTAAGGCTGTATATGCTTTTGCGGTAACACGCTGAATTAGTTCAAAATCAAAAATCGCTTCAAATAAAGAACAATGTTTTTCTTTTGCTAACTTACCTAGCTTTTCTAAAGTTGCCATACCAATTTCACGACGTGGTGTATTAATAATTCGAATAAAAGCAGAATCATCATCTTGATTCACCAATAAACGTAAGTACGCCATCACATCTTTGATCTCTATACGAGAAAATAGTGATGTTCCCCCTGAAATTTTATAGGGAATACGGTTTTGCATTAAAACCTTTTCTAATAGGCGTGATTGATGATTGCCCCGATAGAGAATGGCATAATCTCGATAAGTTGTCTTATGTAAAAAGCGATGTGCGATAAGTTCACCAACAATACGTTCAGCTTCGTGTTCTTCGTTTTTTGCTTCAATAACCTGTAATGGTTCTCCCATGCCTAATTGAGAAAATAATTTTTTAGCAAACACATGATCATTGTTATCAATCAGAATATTCGCACAATGTAAAATCCGTTGTGTAGAACGGTAATTTTGTTCTAATTTAATCACCGATAAATTAGGAAAATCATCCCGTAAACGAACAATATTCTCAGGTTTTGCGCCTCGCCAAGAATAAATAGACTGATCATCATCACCAACTACTGTTAATTTTGCTTGCTCACCTACCAATAATTTGATGAGTTCATATTGGCTGGTATTTGTATCCTGATATTCATCAACCAATAGATAACCAATTTTTTTCTGCCATTTATTCCGGACCTCTGTATTATGCCGCAATAATAAAGTAGGCAGCATTATCAGGTCATCAAAATCTAAAGCATTATAAGCGTGCATTTGCTCAACATATAACTGATAACATTCAGCAAATGTGCGATCTATTGGCGTCTTCGCAAGTGCTAATGCTTGTTTTGGTAAAATTAAATCGTTTTTACAACCAGAAATATATTGTATAAGTTGAGCCAACTTCTCTTTATCTTCTAACAGAAATGACTTGGTTAATTCCTGTAATAATCCTTTTTGATCATGTTCATCAAATAAAGTAATACTTGATTTAAGCCCTAATGCTTGATGTTCTCTTTTGATTAAATCAAATCCTAAAGTATGAAATGTACATACCGTGAGCCCTTTACTCTTTTGACTGCCAATTGATTGAGCAACACGCTCACGCATCTCTCTTGCTGCTTTGTTGGTAAAAGTAACCGCTGCAATCGTATTCGGTAAATAATGACAATGTTCAATTAAATAAGCGATCTTATTAATAATAACTCGAGTTTTACCTGAACCAGCCCCCGCCAAAACTAAACAGGGAGTATCAATTGTTGTAACTGCTTGTTGTTGTTGTGGATTTAATTTCATTCGCTCTATCAAAAAGTAATAATTAACAAAGTTATTTCAAATGCCGTATTCTAATCAGAATAAAATAAGACGTCATTTTATTATAAAAAATAAAACCCGCCTAAAAAGACGGGTCTTATTCATTTG
>NZ_JAQIBB010000106.1:0-10053 GCF_027920745.1 Gallibacterium faecale
ACTCGTGAAGAGGGGTTAGGGGAGATGAGGAGATAAGAAATATTAAGCCTCTAATGTTTTTGGCTTAATTACAGCATAAAGTACACCAGTCACTAAACTACCTGCAGCAATTGCAACAAGGTAAGTTAATACAGGTTGAATTGCGCCTGGAATCGCCAATACAAAGATCCCGCCATGAGGTGCCATAAGTTGCACACCAAAGACCATAGATAATGCTCCTGTTAATGCACCACCTAACATACAGCTTGGAATGACACGCATTGGGTCACGAGCTGCAAATGGAATTGCCCCTTCAGAGATAAAACATAGACCAAGAATGAAAGATGCTTTACCACCCTCTAATTCGTTTGCTGTGAATTTCTTACGCGCGATAAAGGTCGCAATACCCATACCAAGTGCTGGTACCATTCCAGCGGCCATAATCGCTGCCATTGGTAAGTAAGAAGATGAAGCCAATAAACCCACACCAAAAGTATAAGCCGCTTTGTTAATTGGACCACCTAAGTCAAAGCACATCATTGCACCAAGGATAATACCAAGTACAACTGCACTACCAGATTGCATTCCTTTTAAGAATTCAGTCATACTGTTCATTACCCAAGCAACAGGCTCACCAACGATATAAATCATAATTAAGCCCACTAACAGAGTAGAGAGGAATGGGATAATTAAGATTGGTTTAAGAGCATTCATTGTTTGTGGCAATTTAATATGATCATTAATTGCTTTAGCAATATAACCAGCTAAGAAACCAGAGATGATACCGCCTAAGAAACCCGCACCAAGAGAGCTGGCTAGCATACCACCAACAAGACCTGGTGTTAGTCCTGGACGGTCAGCGATAGAGTAAGCGATATAACCAGAAAGAATTGGGATCATTAATGCAAAGGCACTACCGCCACCAATTTTCATTAAAGCGGCAGCTAATGTACCTTCTTGTTTAAAGGCTTCAATACCAAAGACGAAAGATAAAGCGATAATTAAACCACCTGCAACCACCATTGGTAACATATGAGATACCCCAGTCATTAGGTGACTATAAATACCTTTTTTCTCACCTTTGTCTTGGCTTTCTGCTTTTTCAGCCGCTTTTGCTTCTTGTTTATGGTGATATGGTTTTGCTTCTTTAAATGCTTTATCGAATTCTTGGGCAGTTTTCTTTAAAGCTAAACCAGTTGAAGTGTGATACATCAATTTGCCATCAAATTTACTGAGATCAACGTCAATATCGGTAGCGATAAAGGCTAAATCTGCTGCTGCAACATCTTCCGCAGAGATTAAGTTACTTGCACCAACTTGACCACGTGTTTCAACTTTGACATTCCAGCCTTGTTTTTGACAATAAGTTGAAATTGCTTCTGCTGCCATAAAGGTATGGGCTACGCCAGTTGGGCAAGCGGTAACTGCAACAATATTGAGTGGACGATCTTTGCTAATCACTTCATTAGTTGCTGTATGATTTTCTGCGGCTTGATAAGGAGTCGCATTAGTTAGTGCTTGTTGTAATGTATTTTCTGGTGCATTGAATACCTGATCAAAAGTGGTTAAATACACTTTTTTACCAGCGAATGCTGCATTGTGGCTAAGTTGTTGACCTAATACGATAACCAGTTCTGCATCTTGAGCTTGATCGACAACTTGATGATTTTGTTGAGTAGCTGCTTTTGCTACCATTTGTTTTAATAAGAATAACGTTGCATTACCACGTTTTTCTTGTGAATGGAGATAGATATTCATTAATTATTCCTCAATTTTGGTAATCTTAACTTGATCGATTAATTGGTTTAACGCTTGTTTATCGGCTACACCGACATTACTTTGGGCAACTGCCATCGCAGAAACGGCAGAGGCAAAGCGTAATGTTTGTTCTTGTGAAAGCTGTTGCTGGGTACCATAAATTAAGCCTGCTACCATAGAATCACCAGCACCTACTGTACTCACAACATTGGTGCATTTTGGCGGTTGAGCTTGCAATACGCCTTGATCACTAATCCATAATGATCCTTCTGCCCCCATAGAAATAATTACATTCGCAATTCCTTCAGCTTTTAGTTGTTTTGCAGCAGCAATAATTTCAGAAAGCGAGTTGAGTGGTTTACCAATCCAGGCTTCTAATTCACGGTGATTTGGTTTAACTAACCAAGGTGTGGCTTTTAATCCAGCGGTAAGTGCAGCATTACTACTGTCTAATACTACTTTAGTTTGTTGTCCTAATGCTTTTAGCCATGATTTAAAGGCTTCTGTATCTACCCCTTTCGGTAAACTGCCACAGACTGCAACTAAATCATATTGTTTGGACCAAGCTAAAGAGTTGGTAACAAAACGTTGCCAATCTTCAGCAGACACTTGATAACCTAAGAAGTTAAGATCAGTGACATCTGCTTCTGTTTCAGTAATTTTGACATTAATGCGAGTTTTACCTGCAACACGTTGGAAACGATCTTCTAAGCCAAGCTGTTGGAAAAGTTGGATAAAATCACCTTGATTATCTTCACCAAGAAAACCACTTACGGTGACGGGCAGATCTAAATCATGTAAGACTTTAGCTACATTGATCCCTTTCCCAGCAGGATAGATCCCTAAGGTTTCTACGGTATTCACTTCACCAAGTTGGATTCTTGGTAAACGGCCCACTAAATCAAATGCAGTGTTTAAGGTAATGGTAGCAATATGAGGCATATTATTCTCCTAAACCAGCGTTAATTGCTTCGCCAATTCCTTTCAATGCTTGTTCTGCATCTTCACCTTCAGCAACAAAGCATAGGCGTTGACCTTTAGTTGTTCCTAAACCTACTACTTTCATTAAACTTTTTGCATTAACAAATGCAGTATCACGATCGAGATTTTTTACTTGAATGGTTGATTTGTATTTTTTCACTTCGTTAATCAATACAGCCGATGGGCGAGCGTGTAAACCGTGTTCATTTTTAACCACAAAAGTCGCCTCTAGCTGTCCGACTGCTGTATGAGATTCTGCTGCTGGAGCTGCTTGATTAGCAGGTGGTGCTGCTGTTTCAGTTACAGTTACAGTAACTTGTTCACCTTGTAAAGCGGCTTTAATTTGTTCTGCATTTCCAGTTAATAAAACTTGTTGGCATTGTGGATCGAGTAAGTTCGCTAATACGGTATCAACTTTTTGATCGATACTAGCCACAGTAACTAATGCATTGATTTGTTTATTGTTGTGTTGGAATGCTTGTTTTGGACGAGCAACTGCCACAGCATTTTTGCTATTACCTGCTACGCTATCATTTACCCAGATACCATTACCTAATGGTAATGCAGCAGATGCAATGACTTCGCTAACAAATTGTGCATCAACTGCGGCGGCTTCTTGTAATTTGCCTGCATTAATTGCAGTTAAGGTCAATAAGCTGTTGGTATCAATATCTAAGGAGATGAACGCGGTATCTACGATATTGCCATTAAAGAGGGAAATGAATTGTTGTGGATCAGTGGTTTTTGCTAATTTTTCAGCAATCTCTTCATCACCTAATAGATGGGTTAATTGACGTAAGATAGCGAGATGTTCATCTGATTTTGCTGCAATCCCAATCACCAAATAAGCAATATTGTCATCACTCCATTTGACCCCGTTAGGGAATTGGAAAATTTGTACACCCGTTTGTTTTACTAGGTGGCGAGTATCCAATGTTCCGTGTGGAATAGCGATACCATTACCTAAAAAAGTAGATGTTTGTTGTTCACGTGCTAGCATACCTTGTAGATAGCCTTCTTCAACTAAGCCTTTGTTGATGAATGCTTGTGCTACAGCAGTAATCGCTTGTTGTTTATCATCAGCTTTTTCACCTAGATGGATGTCGTTTTCGATAAGATTAAACACGAGGACTCCTTAGATTATGGTTGGTCAAATAAAAAATCGGCTAATTTTAACCCAATTTATTTTTGTTAGTAAAAGAAATCTTGAGGAAAAAAAACAAATTTTTGATTAAAACAGGGATTTTTAGCTAAACCGTTTTAGATGGGAGGTTTTTTTGATTATAGGAAATAAAAAGAATGTTTATATATTTTTCTTTCAGATTGTTCGTAAGCTTTAAATTTAGTTATAAATTTTAATAAATGTTTATTAGGTTCCCTCTCACACTTGCCCAAATGTAAATAAGATTTTCAGGCAAAAAAAGTGATCATTTTTCGAACGTAGTGAGAAAAATCTCTGTTTTTTGCCGCTCGGAAAATCTTATTGGAATGAGGAACAGCAAGTGTGCGAGGGCGTGTTTATTCGCTTCGCTCACCCGTTAGGCTGTTGCTTTTAGCAACATTCAACGCGTTGCGTTGTCTTTTGCTTCGTTTTCTTTATACGAGTAATGACAAAAAGCGTTAGCTTTTTGAACGTTGCTTGCAACAGCCCGTTAGGGTGAGCAAGCTTGCTTGCGAATAAAATGAAGTCGCCCTTTAGGGCGAAATCCTGAATAATCATTAGAGATAAATATCTATAAAATATTAGATAGATTCTGTTATTAAATTAAAAAGGGAAGCATAATGCTTCCCTCGATATATTGAGTTTGAGTAGTTTAGATAAATAAACTTCCCCATAAGAAACCAAAACAAACAGAGAGTGAAATTGCGATCACCCCTGGAATAATGAATGGGTGGTTAAATACGAATTTACCAATACGAGTTGAACCAGTGTCATCCATTTCTACCGCAGCAATTAAGGTTGGATAAGTTGGTAAAACGAATAAAGCTGATACTGCAGCGAAAGCAGCGATCGCAGAAAGTGGAGATACACCGAGTAAAATTGCAGTTGGATAGAGTGCTTTTGCAGTTGCAGCTTGAGAATAAAGTAGTGTACTTGCAAAGAATAATACAACAGCAAGCATCCAAGGATAGTTATTCAATAAATCAGCAGAAACCGCTTTGATTTCATTAATATGGCCTGCAACGAAAGTATTACCTAACCAAGCAACCCCCATTACACAGATTGATGCAGACATCCCTGATTTGAAAGTCGCTGCAGAAGTAATTTTGCTTACATCAACTTTACAGAAAATAGTGATTAATGTTGCTGCACCTAACATAAAGCTCACAATAGCTTCGTTACGAGGTAGAATAGGATTATCAATTAAGCCCACAGTTTTACTGATTAAAGTTGCATAGAACATTACGATAATAACTGTTGCTAAGAAGATTGCCACAGAACGTTTTGCATAAGGTTTAATTTCGATTTGAGTTTCACCACGTAATTTGATTAAACCAGCAGCTAAACGACGTTGATATTCTTCATCATCTTTTAATTCTTTACCTAAGAAGTTACAAATAAAAGCAGTAATCATACAAGCCACGAAAGTGGTTGGGATCCAAATTGCTAATAATTCAAGATAACCAATTCCATAGGTTTTTTCGATTTCACCAGCAAGATAAACAACAGCTGCTGAAATTGGTGATGCAGTAATTGCAATTTGTGATGCAACAGTTGTGATCGCAAGTGGACGAGATGGACGAACGCCTTGTTCTTTAGCAACTTCTGCAATCACAGGGAGAATTGAGAATGCGGTATGACCTGTACCTGCACACACAGTCATAAAATAACCTACTGCTGGTGCAAGGAAAGTAATGTGTTTTGGATGTTTACGTAAAATATGTTCTGCCCATTTAACGAGAAAATCCATACCACCAGCGACTTGCATTGCTGCAATTGCCATAATTACTGACATAATGATAGAGATTACGTCAAATGGAATTTCACCCGGGGTTAAACCTAACATAGCTAATACCACTACACCTAAACCACCAGTGAAACCAATTCCAATCCCGCCTAAGCGAGTGCCTAAAAATATAAAGAAGAGTACAACTAAAAATTGTAGCCAAATCATAGAAAGTTCCTTTTGTATTTATGAATAACACACAACAACAAAGCGTCCGAATTGAACAGCTATAACACTTTGCGGGTAGAATTTTAGCGGTTTTTAAGCGTAGATTCTTGAGCTAGATCTAAAATAATATGTTATTCATACGGGGTCATTGAGAAGTGATGGAATATTATTCAGGTAATGTTTTAATCCAAAAGAAAAAGAACCAATATTGGACGAGTAATAAAAGCAAAATAGTGATTTTTCCGAAAATATTTGGGATTGCATAAAACGAAAATGCCATCATCAGGGTAGAGATAAATAAAATAGAAAATTTTGCTTTTTTGGTTAAGGCACGTTGTTCATTAAAGGTTTTTAGATATTTATGATAGATAGTTGTTTGTTTAAACCAATTTTCCAGACGAGATGAACTTTTACCAAAGAAAAATAGAGTACAAAGCAGAAATGGCGTAGTTGGTAATACGGGCAGAAAAGCCCCTAAAATACCGAGTCCTAAACAGAGAAAACCAAGAAAAATATAAATATAGCGTATCATGTATTGTTATCTTATTGAGAAAAATTCTCAATAAGATAACAGGTTTTAATTAGAAAAGAAACGTTGAATGAGAAAGTCGTAAACAAGCTTAATAAGCGTTATTTTTGTTCAGTTAAAACAGCTTTAATTTGCCCTAATTCCCAATCAAGATCTGTTTTTTCAATGACTAATGGCGGAGCAAAACGAATCACATTATCGTGAGTTTCTTTGCAGAGTAATCCTTTTTCTTTAAGCGCTTCGCAATAAGGACGTGCCGGTTTAGTTAATTCTAAACCGATGAATAACCCTTTACCTCGCACTTCTTTAATATAAGGGTAATCAATTTTTTTCAATTCATTTAGGAAATATTCCCCTAATTCTAGTGAACGTTCGGTTAATTTCTCTTGTTCAAGGACATCTAAGGCAGCGAGAGAAACGGCACAAGCAAGTGGGTTACCACCGAAAGTAGAACCATGTGAACCCGGATTAAAGACACCAAGAATACTTTTGTCTGCGACAACACAAGAGATTGGAAATACACCACCACCTAAGGCTTTTCCGAGAATATACATATCTGGCGTAACATTTTCCCATTCACAAGCGAAAAGCTTACCGGTACGACCTAAACCAGACTGAATTTCATCTGTAATAAACAGCACATTATGTTGTTTACACAGTTGATAAGCTTGTTGGAGATAATGTTTTGGTGGAATGACTATACCTGCTTCACCTTGAACTGGTTCGACAAGAAAAGCTGCTGTATTAGGGGTAATAGCTTGCTTTAATGCGTCAAGATCGCCATAAGGAACAAGTTTTATACCACCAAGTAATGGACCAAAGCCTCGTTGATAATCAGGTTCAGAAGAGAGGGATACAGCTGCCATCGTTCTGCCATGGAAATTGCCAGTACAAGCAATGATTTCTGCTTGATTGTCAGCGATACCTTTGATGTCATAACCCCAACGGCGGGCAGCTTTAATTGCAGTTTCCACGGCTTCTGCTCCGGTATTCATAGGTAATGCCATAGATTTACCAGTGAGTTTACAGATTCTTTCATACCAAGGACCAAGTTGATCATTAAAAAATGCACGAGAAGTTAAAGTAACACGCTCAGCTTGATCTTTTAAAGCTTGGATAATTTTAGGATGGCAATGGCCTTGATTAACCGCAGAATAGGCACTCAGCATATCTAAATAGCGTTTTCCTTCTGGATCTTCCACCCAAATTCCTTTTGCTTTACTTACAACAATGGGGAGAGGTAAATAATTATTTGCACCATATTTTTCTGTTTGTTGGATAACGGTTTGAGATGAAATAGCCATATTAACCCCTTAATTGTTAAAAATGTGTAATAAATTAATGGCATTTTAACAACATTTTTTTAAAACTAAATCGTGAGTTGTTTATTTTATGATCCGTATCTCACTTTTTATATGGATAACAGATCTTAGTTTGTTCTCTTTGCTGGTTTAAGAGATTCACTGCATTGACGATACCTAGCTAAATAACAGAGTAGTGAAAAGAATTTCCACTATCCTCATAGGCTAACAGATCAATTATGATGATTGGCGATTGTAGAAACAGGGGTTTTTGCATACAATAGCAAGCCGTTTTTAGCGACAGGGTAATAAATTGTGGCAAAAATAAAATTGATTGTAGGATTAGGCAATCCAGGCAGTAAATATGCTGATACACGCCATAATGCTGGAGAATGGCTAATTGAGCGGATCGCTCGCCGTTTTAACTTAACATTGAAAGATGAAAATAAATTCTTTGGCAAAACCGCAATAGCAACAATTTCTGGGCAAGATGTACGCTTGTTAGTGCCAACGACATTTATGAATTTAAGTGGTAAGTCAGTTGGCGCATTGGCAAGTTTCTATCGGATTTTGCCAGAAGAAATTTTAGTTATTCATGATGAATTAGATCTGCCACCCGGTAGTGTGAAGTTAAAACTTGGTGGTGGTCACGGCGGGCATAATGGTCTGAAAGATATTATTGCACAGCTTGCCAATAGCAAAAATTTTTATCGTTTACGAGTTGGTATTGGACATCCTGGCGATAAGAATTTAGTCGCAAGTTATGTGTTAAGTAAACCATCTCCGCAAGATCAAACTTTGATTGATAAAGCGTTAGATGAAGCCGAAAGTTGTATCGAAATTTTAATTAAAGATGGAATTGATAAAGCGATGAATCGCTTAAATGGATTCCGAGCTTAATTTATAGAAAGGATAATTTATGGGATTTAAATGTGGGATCGTTGGTTTACCGAATGTGGGTAAATCAACACTGTTTAATGCATTAACTAAAGCAGGTATTGAAGCTGCAAACTATCCATTTTGTACAATTGAACCAAATACTGGGGTTGTACCAATGCCAGATAATCGTTTAGATGAATTAGCAAAAATTGTTAATCCACAACGTGTATTACCAACAACTATGGAGTTTGTAGATATTGCTGGGTTAGTGAAAGGGGCATCAAATGGTGAAGGTTTAGGTAATAAATTCCTTGCGAATATTCGTGAAACAGATGCCATCGGTCATGTAGTACGCTGTTTTGAAAATGATGATATTGTACACGTGGCTGGCAAAATTGATCCTGCTGATGATATTGAAGTCATCAATACAGAGTTAGCCTTAGCAGACTTAGAAAGTTGTGAAAAAGCGATTCAACGTTTACAAAAACGTGCGAAAGGTGGCGATAAAGAGGCAAAATTTGAATTGTCTATTATGGAAAAATGCTTACCTGTGCTTGAAAATGCAGGGATGATTCGTTCAATTGGATTAGATAAAGAAGAATTACAAGCAATTAAGAGCTATAACTTCTTAACATTAAAACCAACTATGTATATTGCGAATGTGAATGAAGATGGTTTTGAAAATAATCCTTATCTAGATCGGGTACGTGAAATTGCTGAAAAAGAAGGTGCGGTAGTGGTACCAGTTTGTGCCGCAATTGAAGCTGAAATCGCTGAACTTGAAGACGAAGAGAAACTTGAGTTTTTACAAGAACTTGGTTTAGACGAGCCAGGATTAAATCGTGTGATTCGTGCGGGATATAAGTTATTAAATTTACAAACTTATTTTACCGCTGGAGTTAAAGAAGTTCGTGCTTGGACAATTCCAGTTGGTGCGACTGCACCAAAAGCAGCTTCTGTAATTCACACTGACTTTGAAAAAGGGTTTATTCGTGCAGAAGTGATTAGCTATGAAGACTTTGTTCAATTTGGCGGTGAGAATGGTGCGAAAGAAGCGGGTAAATGGCGTTTAGAAGGAAAAGAATATATCGTGCAAGATGGTGATGTGATGCACTTTAGATTTAATGTGTAACCACTGCTTTTTTCGTTAATTGTTGTTTAGGTTTCGCCCAGAAAAAACAACCTGAGGCGAAACCTAAAATACGATATGATTATCTTGTTACTTTTTAATCAGCGGTTGAATAACTTTTACTAGAGTGAATTGTAAAATCCAACCAATGCCGAAGGCAAAAGCTAAAGTACCAATACCTACCACACCACCAAGACACCAACCTAATACACAGACAAGTGCTTCGATTGAAGTTCTAGCCATTTTATTACGATATCTATGATAATTAAAAACTGCGAAATATAAGTTTTATTAGGAATCTTAATAAATGCTTTAGTGGGTTCCCTCTTACACTTGCCCGAATGGAAATAAGATTTTCAGGCAAAAAAAGTGATCATTTTT